>NZ_JBYTBB010000046.1:0-45747 GCF_058788755.1 Lysinibacillus sp. FW301-JW8 | reverse complement strand
GCGGCTCATCGGACGCCCCCAGGAAAGCACTCAGTCGGAACGGAGATCAACCCCTCGTTTTGAAAAAGGGCTATACTATTTAATTTGTCACCTTGATTTCATTGACATAATAGTATTTCAACAACATGACTTGCAACTGTTGTTCTAACAGTTGCAAGTTTACTTATTGCAGTAATTGTAGGTATTACACTTAGCTGGGTTCATCGCAAAACAATTATTAATTATATCGTATGTTTAGTTGGCCTATTTGGGATATTCAAGTCTATATTTTGGTCGAGAATTTTACTAATCTTAATTTTCGCCATTTCGTTAGGCTGGTTTCCTGCGATGGGCTCAGGTGGTTGGCGCACTTTTACCCATAAGGAGAGGAACTATGAAATTTATTGTTGGTAATTTGATTAATAATCTACCAAATATAAAAACTGGGCGTGTATTAACAACACAGGAGGTTTTTACAAATTTGATTGAGCAGGCTGTGCTTGCTGAAAATTTAGGGTTTGATGGATACGGAGTAGGAGAAAGACATGGTGCACCATTTTTATCCTCTTCTCCTACTGTGTTATTAAGTGCACTAGCAATGAAAACCTCTAAAATTCGACTGTTAACAACAGTAACTGTGCTGAGTGTTCTTGATCCTATACGAGTTGCTGAGGATTATGCAACGCTGGATCATTTATCACAAGGACGATTAGAAGTCATTATTGGCAAAGGTAATGATCCTAGACATTATCCATTATTTGATGTCAAAGATGAGGATCAATGGGCAGCCTTAGCTGAAAAATATGAGCTTTTAAAACGCTTATGGAATGAAGAGAATGTAAGCTGGCAAGGTAAGTTTCGTTCAAAAATTGATCATGTAACGACTGAGCCTCGACCTTTTCAGCAACAAATACAGATTTGGCATGGGAGTGCTTCAAGTGAGCTATCAACAGAACTAGCAGCAAAAAATGGAGATCCTATTTTTTCCTCCAATACCTTCCATGAATTAGAAAAATATCAAGACCTTATAGATCATTATCGCAGACGTTTAGAGCATTATGGCTTTGATTCACAGCAGGCTATTGTAGGTGCAGGAGCGAGAGGTTTATACATTGCTAATACAAATGAAGAAGCGATTGAAAGGTATCGACCTTATTATGAAGGCTTTATGAGCACTGAAGCCTCAAAGGTGAATAATTCGCCATTTAAAAATTTAGAGGATCATATTGAGCGTGGCTCCGCATTAGTTGGTAGTCCAGATGCAATTATTGAAAAAGTCATCAAGTATCATCATGCATTTAAGCATCAAGTCCAGATGCTGAGTGTAGAAGGGCTTGAATTGTCTGAGCAAAGTGAACAATTAGAGCGTTTTGCAACAGAAATCATGCCTGTACTCAAAAAAGAGCTTCCAAGCACGATTTGGGACAAAAACGAAGCATTCACACTGCAATAAATAATACTATTCAACTAAGTTTACATTGATAAAAGCGAGGGATATTATGAAAAAAATAACATTTTTAAGTTTGCTATTGTTAACGTTGGTTCTAACAGCTTGTGCAGGTACTGAAAAGCTTGAGGGAGATACAAGTAAAAATGATACGGCACAGAGTGGAAAGGAAGTTAAAAAAATTATTGTTGGTACAGGTACACAATTTCCAAATATCTGCTTCTTAGATGACAAGGGAAATTTAACTGGTTATGATGTGGAGCTTGTTCGTGCTATTGATAAGAAGCTGCCAGAATACGAGTTTGAATTTAAGACAATGGAATTCTCCAATTTATTACTAAGCTTGGAAACAAGAAAAATTGATTTTGTTGCGCATCAAATGGAAGTCAATAGTGAGCGCGAGGAGAAGTTTCTATTTAATAAAGAGCCCTATAATGTATTTCCATTAAAGGTAACCGTTAATGCAAAAAATAAAGATGTTCAATCTATTGATGATTTAAAAGGAAAAAATGTGAGTGTTTCCCCAACTAGTAATTCAGCAGTCTTTATTGAGAAATACAATAAGGAGCACGATTTAGGTGCTAATATCGTCTATTCATCAGGCTCAGTAGATGTAAATAATCAACTTGCGACAGGTCGTGTGGATGCAATTATAACAACACCATTTGCTGTGAAGTATTATAACGAAAACAATGAAGCACAGCAAAAGGTAGTGGGAGACGCATTATTAAATTCAAAGGTGTATTTTTTATTAAATAAAGATGAGGTTACCCTACAGCAGCGCCTTGATGATGCTATTCGTGAATTAAAGGAAGATGGTGTTATTAGTGAGCTAAGTAAAAAGTGGTTAGGTGATGATTATACGGTGGACTTTTAAATAAATCAGAGAGGATGAAGGAAGTATGGCAAATGACTTTGACTTCGCGCTTATAGCAAAAGTACTTCCAATATTACTTCAATATTTACCAGTAACACTTGAAATTTTAGTGTTTTCTATTCTTTTTGGCATGCTGCTTGGTATAGGTATAGCTATACCAAAGCTGCTTCATATCAATGTTTTGAGGCAAATAATAACCATCTATATTTCGTTTATTCGTGGCACACCGATATTAGTACAATTATTTTTAGTGTTTTATGGCATACCAGCTTTATTAAAGATTGTGCATATTGATGTAACAAGAATGGATGCCATGTATTTTGTCATTATTACCTACACGTTAAGTAATGCTGCTGCATTTGCAGAAATCTTTAGAGCCTCGATTTTAACAGTGGATCGAGGGCAAATAGAGGCTGCATATTCAGTAGGCTTAAATGGTACACAGGCCTTTGTGCGGATAATCCTCCCTCAGGCCCTCCGTGTTGCCTTTCCCAATATTGCAAACACGATAATTAGCTCCTTAAAAGACACATCTCTCGCATTTTCAATTGGTGTCATGGATATGGTCGGGAGGGGAGAGACGCTTATTGCCTCTACCACAAGAGCGCTTGAAATTTATTTGGCACTATCTATCGTCTATTATGTCATTGTGATGCTGCTAGAAAAGGTACTAAAGAGTAATGAGCGCTATCTTAATCGCTATATGCCAAAGGAAGCTGTCTAGCTAGGAGGTAAGAGTTATGACCATAGATTTTGCATTTATTTTCGAAGCTTTTAAAGAAATTAGTAAGGTATTGCCGTTAACCTTGTTTATGACAATTACACCAGTCTTATTGGGTATTCTCATCGGTGTCATTGTTGCCTTTGTTCGAATCCAGCAAACTAAAATTTTCGCACCGTTGTTAAACTTTTATGTATCTTTCTTTAGAGGAACACCCATTATTATGCACATAATGCTCGTTTATTTTGGGGTACCTATCATAGTGGATGTTCTTGCGAAAGCATTAAAACTAAATGTCCAATCAAGCTCTATCCCTATATTATTATTTATTTTACTTGCATTGACATTGAGTGCAGGTGCCTATGCCTCCGAAATAATTCGATCAGGGATTTTAAGTGTACCTAAGGGGCAGTTAGAGGCAGCTTATGCAGTTGGTTTAACATTTTCGCAGGCAATGCGACGGTATATATTACCTCAGGCATTTAGTAAATCAATTCCTAATTTTACGAATATTTTTATAGGCTTTTTACATGCCACATCGCTAGCTTTTTTTCTTTCAGTGAAAGAATTAACAGGTGTAGCAAATATTGTAGCCTCTATAAATTTAAAATTTTTGGAGGCATTTATTGCTGTCGGTCTTATCTATTGGTTCGTTTCAGCCATCGTTGAATGGCTTGCCCATCGTCTTGAAAAAAGAGTGACTGCCTATAATAAGGGAGGCATTTGACGAAATACTTGTAAATTATGGTCTGTAAAGAAAGGGGAATATACAATGACAGTAGTGGAAATAGTGATTGAACAGTTAAAAGTGAAAGATTATGCACGTTATTTAGAGGTTCTTGTAGAGAGCTATTCACAATATGAGAAAGAATATAATAATCCAGAGGATTGGGCTTCATATTTAAGTGCTATTCGTGCATCCGTAGGCAACCCTGATGCAGAAACAATTTTAGTGGCAAAGCAGGGGGATGAGATTTTAGGAGGGCTTCAGCTATTTACGGATTCTGAAAAGGCTTATGGTTTGCCAGAGCTTACTATACATTCTACCATTGTACGTTTACTTGGCGTACATCCTAAGGGAAGGGGATTAGGCATTGCGAAAAAATTATTACATGAAAGCTTTGCCTTCGCACGTGCTCGTCAGGATCAAGCTTTATATTTACATTCGGGCGATATCATGCAGGTTGCCATCAATCTTTACTTATCATTAGGCTTTGTACGTGATGAATCTAAGGATTTTCGCAAGGGAGATAAGCTGGTAAAAGGCTTCCGTTATGATTTGTAAAATAGAGTAAAGTATATTTAGTAGCTTTCAGTTCAAATATCCAATTAAAAGATTATTGATTGGCACAGCGGTGCTCTGATTCCCCCTAGAGTGTTAAATACTGCTGTGCCACTTCATTTATCAAGGCAATTCATGGCTCTCAAGGAGTTGCTCATCACCTTACATACACGTTTTGCACATAGTCATAGGGAAAGGAACCAAGTTAGTTTCTTTCCCTATGGCATTTTTCATTTAAGCTTCTACCTTTAGTTTTCCATAGGCTAAATAAGGGAAAAATCTCTCAAAAAATCGTTCAGTGGCAGGCATAAAATAAGAGCCGAAATGGAAATCAGGATCTAGTGTTGTAATAATCCATGTCCCGTTAGTAGAAACAGAATCCATGTAAAGTACAGCACCGCCATCCTCTGTTGTTATTAAAATATCTGCATTCTTAGGAGGCCAAAATACGCCATGTTGATGCCAAGTGCAATCAGCCAATGTTAAATAGTCTGTAAACATTGGATGGGATGGTTTTTGTAACACTAAACCGCTAGAAGCACCCTTATCAAGCCACCACCAGAAATTGGTTGGCCTTTCCTCCCACTGCTGTTCCGGTAGCCAATTCCATGGCTGTGGTCCAAATGCTACGACAATACCACCTCTCTCTGCAAACGAATGGATTTTCTCCACACTGTTAAGTAGAAGTCTGTTATTTAATTGCGAGGGAACAATTAATACGTCCAGATCATCTATTTCTGTTTCAAGAAAATGTGGATGATAAATGATTCGCTCTATATATTGATTAAATTTTGGTTCATGGAATGTACGATAATGGGATTCATTACCACTATAGATAACACCGATTTTTCTCATAGTTGTGAGGGCTCCTTTAAAGTTTGTACTTCTTCTTCCAGCCATGCAATAAATTGAGGGCGAATGCAGTCGGTTGATTTATTTTCATTAGAGTATCCTAATAAATCTCGCCCTGCATGAACTAGAATAGTGCCCTTTGTTGTAGCTCGATCAACGTATGTAACAGGTTTACCATTTGCAAACGTAAGTAGTATTTCTGTATTTTCAGGTGGGTAATGATAGCCACGAGCAAAAAAGCCTGCTACACCTTGTTTAAACGTCATATCTTCGGTTGTTACTCCATTGAAGATGGCTGAATTTGCGGTTGGAAATACCTCATAGTCTTTATAATTTTGAATCAGCTGAGGCATGAATAGTCCACAACCAGGCAGCCATTCACGAAATAAATGTCCGCAATATACCACGATTTTACTTTGTGCTAAAAAGTTAGTAATCTTCTCCCGGTGGCTGTATAAAAATTCTTGATCGATGAAATTAGGAATCATGAGAACATCCACTTTTTCTAAATCTTCTTGCACAAAATCATATTGATCAATAGTTTTTGCTTCACTTCCAGTATCTTTTTGCATGCGACCATTTACTCCAAAAGCATGTCCAGGATCTAACTTTAATATGGTCATTAAGGCATTCATAGTCATTCCTCCTTGTTTATAATAGTTCAATGTTAAATGATATTAGAAAAATGTTTTATGTGCATTATAAAAGATGCATATGTCATTAATTTGACGTAAAAACCCTGTAAATAAAAGGAATTAAATAAATTATAATTGACATTGAAAATCATTATCAATATACTGTAGTAGGTATTTAAATGCAAATGATAATCATTATCAAAATATAGAAAGAAAGGTGAATGCTTTTTGAAGCCAATAGCTTATGTAGGTATTGATATTCAATTTTCAAGATTGACGGACGAGGATAGACGGCGCGGATTAACATTTTTATATTTATATGATTTACCCTATACAGATTTACGTGCCTATGCAGGATTAATTATTACAAATCTAGTAGAGGAGCAATTTTTGTTAGAACACAAACCTATTCTGGATCAATATTTATATCAAGGTGGCGTTATTTTTTCTCTCACGGAGACTTCATTACCATGGCTAGTTGGTGTGCCAGAATGGAAACGATCACCGATTCCACTAAAGGACCGTGAAATTATCATTAAAGAGCCTTTTCATCCTTTGTTTGCAGGAATAAATGCATATGATATTAACTACCGAAAAGGAGTTAGAGGTTTTTTCTCACGAGGATATTTTGAAAAAATTCCATTACATGCTGAGGTGCTTGTGACAGATCAAAGCGGTGCAACCATTATTTATGTTGATCGTGATTCAACAAATGGCACAATTTTTGCAGGAGCGGGAACGGATATTTATCGTGTTTTTATAGACGAAGAAAATTCCTCTCGTCAGTTAAGTTTACACATGCTGTCATGTATCCGAGAAGAGTATGAGCGCAATCAATTAAATGGGGTGAATACACAATGATTGGGATTGTGACAAATGGATTACCTTTTCAAAAACGCTTTTTTGCAGAGCAGGAATTTCATTATTTATATGATGATATTTTACATATTCGTGAATTACATCGGTATAATCTAGCGGATTATGACACTTTGATTTTATCGTGCCGCTTAGATCTTCCACATTTGAAGCGTTATCAGTCACAGCTAATTACATTTTTAGAATCTGGGAAGAGGATTATTATTTTTGGTGAGATTTTAGATCATTGGTTCCCTTCAATCGATTGGGAGGAATCGGAGGTTAATTTTAGCTGGTGGGTACGTGATGGCGGTGATCTTCCAATGAATGAGCAAAATACGACACATCCTTTATTTAAATATGTCACGCTACGGGATATGAAATGGCATTATCATGGATCATTTTTGCCGCCAAAGGGAGCAAAGTCATTATTAGATATACCAGGTGGTCGCTCTCTATTTTATATTGACAACGTAAGTTTTACTGGTGAGTTGGTAGTGACAACGCTTGATCCAATGTTCCATATTGGATTAGGCTTTATCGATCAGTCTAAGCCCTTTTTACATGGGATTGCAAAATGGTTAAGAGAGGAAGAAAAATAATGAAAAAATATGGTTATTTGGCAACTTTAGCATTAACAGCTATGCTAGTGGCTTGTGGCAATCAGGATGAAGCATCAGTATCTAAATCAGCTACTGAATCTTCAAAATCAGAGGTACAAACTACTGCAGAAGAAAAGGTTGTAACGGATCAGCTTGGACGAGAAGTAACTGTACCAGGTAATATCGAGCGAGTTGTGACAGGCGGTATATTACCTTATTTCTCTACATGGTATGTTGCTACAAATTCAACAAAAGAAATTGTTGGTATGCACCCTAACTCATATAATGCTGCAAAAAATTCAATTTTAGCTAAAATCTCACCAGATGTATTAAAGGCAGAAACCTCTTTCGTGCAAAATGGGGAAGTTAATGTTGAAGAGCTAATGAAAATAAACCCTCAACTATATGTTGAAATTTCTACTAATGAGGATTCCATTAATAAAATTACTGAAGCTGGTATTCCTGTTGTGGCTGTAAAAGCGATTGATGCAGCTGCTGCGGAGCCATTGGCAACATTTAATAGTTGGCTAACGTTAACGAGTCAAATGACAGGAACAACTGAGCGTGCGGATCGCTTCCTAGATGAGGGCAAAAAGGTTCAGTCTGAGCTTGATGCGAAATTAAAAGACGTAGCTGTTCAGGACAAGCCACGTGCTATGATGTTGTTTATGCATAATGATAAATCAATAACTGTGGGTGGCAAAAACTTTTTTGGTAATCAATGGCTTAATGCAACAGGTGCTATAGATGTTGCTGAAAATGATGTACAAGGAAAAAAAGAAGTGAATATGGAGCAAATTTACGCATGGAATCCAGATATTATTTATATCACGAACTTTACTGAAACACAGCCCGAAGATCTGCTTAAAAATAAGGTCAATGGGCAGGATTGGAGTCAGATCAAAGCAGTTCAAGAGGGTAAAGTGTATAAAATTCCTTTAGGTATTTATCGCTGGTTCCCACCAAGTGGTGATGCACCATTAATGCTAAAGTGGTTGGCACAAAAAAATCATCCAACATTATTTGATTTTAAAATAGAAGATGAGATTAAGACTTATTACAAGGATTTCTACGAATTTGATATTTCTGATGATGAAATTCATTCTATATTAAACCCCTCTTCAGACGCAGCGAAGTATTAAGGATGATGCAGTCATGAAGAAATGGAAAATAGCACTTTTATGGTTACTGCCATTTATGGTAGCAATCGTTTCTCTAGGTGTTGGACGATTTGAAGTTAGCCTTGAGCATATTATTAAAATTTTGACCTCTCAAGTACTCCCTGTAGAACAGACATGGACGCAGATGGAGGAAACAGTCGTATTGAACATTCGTTTACCACGAATTTTGCTAGCGTTATTAATTGGCGGTGGTTTATCTATAGCTGGTGCAGGCTTCCAGGGGATGTTTGGAAATCCACTTGTATCACCAGATATACTGGGAGTTTCTGCTGGTGCAGGATTTGGCGCATCTCTAGGCATATTATTATTTGGACAAAACTTTACGGCTCAAGTATTGGCATTAATCTTTGGGTTAGGGGCTATTGGTTTTACTTATTTAATTGCTGGTGCTAAGAAGAATGCGCCTATTTTTATGTTTGTGCTGGCTGGTGTGGTGACGTCAGCCCTGTTTAATGCGTTAATTTCATTAACAAAATTTGTGGCTGATCCAGAGGAAAAACTGCCTGCGATTACTTATTGGCTAATGGGTAGTCTTGGCACGGCAACCTATAAGGATTTATTTATTGGAGGACCATTAATATTAATAGGAATTTTAGTGTTGTACTTATTACGTTGGCGTTTGAACATTTTAACATTGCCTGAAGATGAGGCAAAATCAATGGGTGTGCCAGTGACACGGTTAAAATGGTTAGTGATTCTTGGGGCAACTTTAATTACAGCAGCATCTGTAGCAGTTGCAGGAATTGTCGGTTGGGTAGGCTTAATTATTCCACATGTGGCGCGTATGCTTGTAGGGAATAACAATCAATATGTATTACCAGTATCCGTCGCAATCGGCAGTATTTATTTATTAATCATCGATGATTTAGCGCGCTCATTAACAGCAACGGAAATACCACTGTCTATTCTAACAGCCATTATTGGCGCCCCATTTTTCGCTTATTTATTACGCCGTTCAGGAGGTGGCTGGGCATGAAAATTGTAGTGGAAGGCGGCAATTTTCATTACGAAAAACGACGAAAAAAATTACCGAATTTATATGCGCAAGATATCCATTTTTCCTTGGAGCCCGGTGAAATAATGGCAATCTTAGGTCCCAATGGGGCAGGGAAAACAACACTATTAAAGTGCATTACAGGACTTCTTGAATGGAAGAAGGGGAAAACTTTAATAGATGGTCATCCACTAGAATCATTCAATCGTAAAGAACTTTGGAAGCGTATTGGCTATGTACCTCAAGCCCATAAAATGGTCTTTGGTTTTTCTGTAGAAGAGCTTGTTATCATGGGTAGAGCACCTTATATTAGTACACTTGCACAGCCGACTGCTAAAGATTTGGAAGCTGCTCATCAGGCATTAGAGACGATAGGTATAGTACATCTTGCTAAAAAATCATGTAATGAAATCAGTGGCGGTGAGCTACAATTAGCCTTAATTGCAAGAACGCTTGTTTCCGAGCCAGAGGTTTTGATTTTAGATGAACCAGAATCTCATTTGGATATTCAAAAACAAATGATTATTTTACAAACCATTAAACGATTAGCCAGGGAGCGGGGGATTTCTTGTATAATCAATACCCATTACCCTAACCATGCATTTTATCTAGCGGATCGAGTGTTAATGACGGCGAAAGAAAAAGGGGTCGTCTATGGAAATGTACAGGAAGTCATGACAGAAGTCAGGATGAAGGAATACTTTGGAATTGAATTAAAAAAAATAATAGTTGAAGAGGAAGATTACCTTGTTGAGACGATGATACCTCGTGCATTAGGTACAGAGCGTGGTAATCTTTAATAAAAAACACGATCCCGTCTTAATGACGAGATCGTGTTTTTTGCAAGATTACATAGTGAAAATTTTCCCTGGGTTCATAATATTATGGGGATCAAGTGCTGCCTTTATGCTTTTCATCACCAAGAGGGATGTACCATGCTCTGTCGATTGGTATTTCATTTTGCCAATTCCCACCCCATGCTCACCCGTACATGTTCCACCACGCAGTAAGGCATATTGGACAATATGCTCATTAAAGCGATCTGCTTGTGCACGTTCAGCAGAATCATTTGGATCTAGCATTAGCAGTGCATGAAAGTTACCATCTCCGACATGACCAACAATGCCACCTGCTAGTCCAACCTCTTCAAGTTGCACCCGTGCATATAAAATGGTTTCAGCTAATTTTGAAATTGGTACACATACATCAGTCGACATAAGCTTTTTCCCAGGATAGGCATGGATATATGCATAGGCTAAGGAATGGCGTGCCTGCCAGAGCTTATTACGTGCTGCTGTATCATGCTCGAATTCAACTGAAAGACAATCGAAATCCTGGAAAATTTCTGTTGCGAATTCTATGTCAGCATGCATACCAGCTTCATTGCCGTGGAATTCTAAAAATAATGTAGGTTTTTCTTCATAAGATGTTTCATTATAAATATTTGCCTGTTTAATAGAGGCTTCATCGACCAGCTCAACACGGCCAATTGAAATTCCGACCTGCAATAATGCAGTTACTGCACTAACAGCATCGCCAACTGTTGCAAAAACTGCACGCCCTGCAGTTATAAATTCAGGAATTCCAAAGATCTTCAATGTTAATTCTGTAAAGCAGCCAAGTGTACCCTCTGAGCCAACAAATAGGCTATTTAAATGATAACCAGAAGATGATTTAGCAGCAAGGCTCCCAGTGTGAATAACAGAGCCATCCGCTAGCACAACCTCTAAGTCACGAACTTGATCTCGCATAACCCCATAGCGCACTGCGGTTGTCCCACTGGCATTGGTAGCAGCCATACCACCTAATGTTGCATCAGCGCCAGGATCGACTGTAAATTGGAGTCCGTGTTTTTTTAATTCTTTATTCAATTGATCTCGAGTTACACCAGGTTGTACTTTTACCAACAGGTCGTCTGGCCGAATATCTAAAATAGCATTCATTTCAGAGAAATCGATAGAAATACCATTGGCAATGGGAATTGCATTTCCTTCTAAGCTTGAGCCAACACCGAAAGGTACGACTGGTACACGTTCTGCATGCGCGATTTTCAAGATGGCACTGACATCTGCTGTGGAACGGGGAAAGACAACGATATCTGGTAAGCTCATTGCATGATGAGACTCGTCCTTTCCATGAAGCTGTCGCACCGTTTCGTTTGTTGACACTTGTTCTTCTAATAAAACCTTTTTTAGTTGATTGATGATTAAATCTACAGCAACAGTCATTCCAATCCCTCCAAATTTTCTGATAAGTAAAACTTTATCATGCATTTCTTGGAAATGGAATGAAATGTTTAGCAATTTTGCTTTGGCGTAGTTGTAGCTGCAGAAAACATTTGCTACTGTCGTACAGATAGATAACCAATGCGTCAGGATTTTGAATTCTTTGCAGGGGACTATGGGCAAGTCTCCAAAAAATATAGATGTCTAACCCCTGTATTACAGTAAGTGTTTGGTCACCTAAACCGCACTATCTGAACGGTTTACAGAAATCAGTGAGCAAATGCTTTTTCTAGCTTTTGTACAAATGCGTCCTGCTCAGCTGTACTAGATTGCTGCCACCACTTTTCAAAAAATACACCAAGCCCTGGTAGTAAATGCTCTTCACCACGACTGATCGCATCTTCAACAATATCTTTAAATTCAGCCGCTGTTTGACCATGTACGTTTGTCGTAATCGCATCTCTTATTTGAAAATTCATCTATTTCGCCTCCTTAGTGATAATTTGTCCAGCCTTTGAAGAAATATGTATAGAATGACAGATAAAACATACGATTTTTTATTATTCTATAAGAATTCTCAACAAATATCGGTAGAGATTTATACAAAATTTCTAATCATATCAATAAAAGAGGTATTCGCCTCCTGCATAATATAATAAGTAAGATAGAGGCACCTAGGAATAAAGGACTGTGCATAGTCGTTAGGAAAATAGGATGCCACATTGTAATAAGCTATCATCTGAACAGCCATTTGAAGAGGTATTGGAAAAAGTCCAGCCAATGATAACGTCAATCTTTTTAAAGCTCCATATCTATAAAGATTATGAATATTACCGCCACATTGCTTCGATAGCGGTATGGGAGGCTTGGTGTAAAGCAGATCCATTGAAAGGAATATTTTCGGCTTATATTTATACAACGGTTAAGGGAGAGCTGTTGAAGGAGCTGAAAAAAGAAATGACATTCGAAGAGCTTCATGTACCTATGGATGATGAAACAATAAATTATGTTCGAGGTTTTGAAATAAATCAAAGAAGCCCTGCGGATTTAGAAACTTTATTGGCTGAATTAAAGGAGGAAGAAAGAGCTATATTATTGCTTTTTTATATAGACGGTTATAATTATGCGGAGATCGCACAAGCATTACATTTATCAGTATCAACTGTTAAAAAAAGACGCACTAGAATCATGACAAAACTACGTAATCTGAGGTCCACTATAGTAAAATAAAGGGATAAAATAGCAAAAGTATGCTAATATCTAAATAAAATGAATATTAGCATACTTTCAATACTTGCATACAACTTCCAATAAAAATGCTATGATTTGTAAGAAGTCAAAAAAATATACAATTTTTAAATTGATTTTTTAAATAGGTAGATAAATTTACCTATATAATTTATTGATATATATTTAGTATGGAGGGTTTGGATTGGAAAATTGGTTTAAGCATTTAGAAATTGAAAAGAAGGAGTTTTGGTATATAGTTTTGCCGTTATTGCTAGTAATACCCCTATTAGGTTTTAGTAATCAGGTCTATGGTATTTTTAAGGAAGATAGTTATCTTTATTTGAATTTAGTTATAAAAATACTCATTATTGTTTTTACTATGGCAATTGCCATTCAATCTTGGCTTGTTTTTTCACATCTACCATCAAATCAAACATTATACATAGGTAATTTGTTTTTTATCACTGCATTATTGGAATTAGCAGGTTTAGTTATTCATCAAAACTATTCCGTTCATTCACAGTATGCGGTAATAAGTATACATATCATAATGCGTTTATGCTTGGCAATTGGCTTTTTATTTATTATTGTAAAGCCAAAACAAAATATAGCGATGAGTTATCGTTATTATACATATGGAAGTTCCGTATTGTTGGTATTATTCAGCCTTTTTCTAGTGTATTTATCTTCAAGGCAATTATTGTTTGAAAATCAGTTGAATAAAATAAATGATTTTGTTCATTTAATGTCTGCTGTTTTTCAGATTGTCACAATAGTTATTCTAAGTAAATATTTTAAAAAGATACCAAAGCGTGTAATGTGGCTTATTAGTGCTGCCATCTATTTAATTTTTAGTGATATTTTCTTTGTCATCAGTAAGGATTGGCAATCTATTTGGGGATTTTCAGCACTGATTTATCAATTTTTTGCATTCTATTTTTTCTTAAAGGCCATTTATTATACAACTGTAGAAAAACCTTACCAGCAGCTTTTGAAAATCAAACAGGATTTGGAGCATTCACAGCAAGAGCTTCATTTTCAAGCCTATCATGATGATATTACACAGCTTCCAAATGAGCATTTATTATTGAAAACCTTAAAGGAAAGTTTGCATGAAAATAACTATCAAAAGGCAATTATTGCCATCGAAATTGATCGATTAGCAGCTATTCGTGCATCAATAGGGATCAGCTATTCCAATAAGATGATGAAACTTGTTGCTGAAAGGATACAAGCGATATTACCTCCTCATTATTTTGCAACAAAACTTAATGAAGGTCAGTTTATTATTTATATTAATCATGTTAAAACAAGAGAAGAGCTATTACAATTCTGTTTAAATTTAAGAAATGTAATGAAAAAGCCCTTACAAGTACAGCTATTTTCACTTAATGGTAATCTTAATATAGGCATTGCCCTGCATGAAGAAGATTGTACAGGTGAAGAACTTTTAATGCATGCACAATTAGCAATGAGAGAGGCTAGTCATCTACCTCAAAGATGTCTGTTTTATAAACCTTATATGTCAAACGGAGTTGCTGATCGTATTCTTATTGAACAAGAGTTACATAAGGCACTGGTTAATCAGGAATTTTATTTGGATTTTCAGCCGCAGGTAAATTTAAAAACAGGAAAAATTGAATCTGTGGAAGCACTTGTACGCTGGCGTCATCCAACACGTGGGTTTATGGCTCCAGATCAGTTTATATCAATTGCTGAGGAATCAGGGCTTATCATTCCATTGGGAAAATGGATTTTAGAAACAGCTTGTGCTCAAGCTAAGGCTTGGGAGGAGCAAGGATTACCACCTATGAAGGTAGCAGTAAATCTTTCACTTGGACAATTGTTCCAGCAGGATTTAGTGCAGATGGTACAGGAAATTTTGCAGCGTACACGTTTAGAACCGAAGTATTTACAATTAGAAATCACGGAAAGTATGACGATGAATATTGATCAAATGACACAGCTACTGTATGAATTAAAGGCGTTGGGTATTCAAATTGCTGTGGATGATTTTGGAACTGGCTATTCTTCACTTTCCTATTTAAAGGATTTTCCTATTGATTGCTTAAAGATTGACCGAGCATTTGTTCGAAATATTCAGCATAATCCAAATGATGAAGCACTTGTGTCCATGATTTTATCGATGGCGAAGCATTTGCGACTGAAGGTTGTTGCAGAGGGAATTGAGGAAGCCGAGCAGCTTGCTTTCCTTATTGAAGGAGATTGTGATTATATTCAGGGTTACTTATTCAGTAAACCGATTTCAGCTGAACAAATCTCTAATAACTTTAAAGATTTACACAGACATGCCTTTGATATTTTAACACAATTTACATATGTAGAAGATTACATTATTTGAGGTAAAGAATATGAAGAAAATTATATTAGCACTAGGCTATATAATATTTAGTACAACTTTTTTGTACGTGTCTTTAAAAGCTTTGATTTTATCTACAATGAGTATTTCTTTTCCGAATATTCCATTTATTTTCATAGGAATTCTAATGATAATAATTACAGTAACAGTAGGATTATTTTTACGGAGATTTGCCAGTGATAGTAAAAATCTGATGCTAGTCTCAACAGTTATTTCGTGGATTTTAGTGTTATTCCTATTTTGGTATTTTTAAAATTTTATTGGTAAAAATCCGCTAAAGTGTTATTGTAATGCACATTCATAGCGGATTTTTTTTTCTATTCAGCGGGTGTTTGAACACCCACTGAAATAGAGGAACTCAGACTAAGAACGCCACGTCCTGTGGCAATTTATCTGTGCGAAAGCGAAGCGACAGCAACACATGACTGAGTGACCAACATCACGTTGGCCCAAAGCCCCCGCAAAATGTCACGGATTTTGAGAAGGAGCTTTTCGAATGAGCTCGAAAAAATCCGAACGCATTGTTTATCTGTAGCGAAAGCAAAGCGGCAGCTACAATTATGCTGGGGTTTAATTTATTAATGCATAAGGTACTCTTCCTTTAATTCTCCTATATCCACCTCAGATCGCTCCTCTAAAGAACGCCGTAAATGGACAGTTGCTGTTTTCCCATCGTCATGAAGCTTATCAATCCAGATAGATACGCCATTATAACTGACTTCATATTCTAATGGTGAGGCGACTATTTCTTGTGCACGTTTAAGATCCACTTGAAGTCCCCCTTATTTTTTTGACTTACCCTCTTTAGTAACCGAATGAATAATTTCCATAAATTCTTTAGAAAACTCTTCACTCACTTTATTGGGCGCTATTTTTTGGTTTTTTGGCGTTTGAGGCAAAGCTCCTTTATTGGCGCTTTTCCCTTGTTTATTGTCTCTTCCCATGTTAGTTTCTCCTTTCGTTTTGATATTTCTTAATATGGCTTTTGCATCGAATTTTTATCAAGGGGAAATTTAGGGAACGTAAAAATGTTAAACAGCTACGAATTATTTTGGGAAAATAGGTAACCTTAAAGAAAACAGATTCTAACTTACAATGTTCAAAACAATTTCTTCCATTCTATTAATGTGATAGGAGCTTTCCGCTCTGGCACTCGCTTTCCGCAGGCACAGCGTAAGCCGCAACCCTCGCTCCGCGCGGTTTGTTGCATCTTACGTCTTGTGTTGTTCCTGCTGGAGTTTCGCGCCGCGGCTACAAGCTCCTTCTAGCAGAATGGAAATATAAGTAATCATTTTTACTCATTTAGAGTTCTAAAAGAAAGTCTTTATAGTGAGAGCTTTTTTATGGAAAAATCATTATTTAATAGTACCCAATTTTGTGGGAAAGGAAAACCTAATGCCCAATAGCTAATCCCTCTGAGATTATATTGTCGCACCATATCAAATTTAGCTTGTGCACTTCGAGCATCTTCAAACCAAACTTCATGTTGTTTCCCATGTTCATCAACATAGCGAAAATACGGTGATTGTGCAACTCGGTCATATTGAATGGTTGCGCCATATTTTATTGCCCGATTCACAGCCTCTTGAGGACTGAAGGTTTCTGCTTCTTGCCCTTTCACATGCGGTAAAAGCCAATCACGAGCATAAAGCTCAAAGCCTAAAAGTATTTTTTCAGCAGGCATAACAGATAATGCATATTCCACAACTTTCCTCATTTCATTAATGGGAGATATTGCTTGTGGCGGGCCAAGTCGATACCCCCATTCATAAGTCATCAATACTACAAAATCTGCAATTTTTCCATGTGCTTCATAATCATGTGCCTCATACAATGTTCCTGCCTGTGTTGCACTTGTTTTTGGTGCAAGTGCCGTAGATACTAAATAACCTTTAGGATGAAGACGGTCAACAGCTAGTTGAAGAAAGGCAGTATAATTTTCTCGATCTGCAGGAAGAACGTTTTCAAAATCAATATTTAAAACTTTATAGCCCTTCTCCTGCATTACTTGCAGAGTATTCGTAATAACCTTTTCACTTAATGCTACGCTGGATAAAATAACATGTGATAGGTTGGAGCCGGCTTGAGTAGAAGAAAAGTTTGTAAGTGTTAGCATAGGTGTAATGTTTTTAGCATTGGCAGCTGCGATCATTTCTTGATCATTGAGCGGCTCTAAAGTTCCATCCTCCTTTATCATATAAGCAAAAGGACTGAAATAAGTAAGAAGATGACCGATGGCGTTTATAGATTGAACAGCTTCTTCTGGTTTTTCATACGTATAGGCGTTTACCTCAATTAAAGGCTTTGCTCTTGGGATTATTAAGTGTGTACCTACATAAATCAGATTTGGATTTGAAATGCCATTTTCAACGGTAATGGCTTGAACAGTCGTACCATATTGATGAGCTATTTGGGATAATGTCTCTCCAGGTTGTACGATATGAATAATAGGTGGAATTACTAACTGAGTGCCAGGCGTTAATAAATCAGGATTGGTTAAATGATTGACAGAGACAATAGATTGAATCGATACGTTATATTGTTGTGCAATCGACCATAAAGTTTCTCCTTTTTTGACTGTATGAGTTGTATAGGGAGAGGGAATAACGAGTGATTGTCCGATTACTAATTGGTCTGGATTAGATAATCCATTTAATTGAATAATCTCCTGAATAGGTACGGAATAGTGGTTTGCTATTTGCCACAGTGTTTCACCTGCACTTACCACATGTATAATCATTGGACACCTCCAAAGTAGTTTTCATATTGCATCATATGTATAAAGGAAGAGAATGAGTATTTTTCTGAAAAAGCCTTAGCTCTTTTCTGTGGATTCAATGAAGCTACTTGAGTCTCTTCATAACCCAATTACCTTATAAAATATTTTATAGTTCATATTCTTTCCAAGTGATTTGCATAGGATAAAGCATATGCATTGATTATTTGAGAAAGGGGCTGCCTTTTGAAGAAAGTAAAGCTCACTGGAAGAATCGTTACCCCTGATGATCCGGGATATGATCAGGCAAGAACTAATAATAACTTAAATAATTCCAAATATCCGAGCATCATTGTGTTTTGTCAAAATACAAAAGACGTAATAAATGCATTAAGCTGGGCAAGGGAAAATAATGAACCATTTCGAATAAGAAGTGGCAGGCATAGCTATGAAAATTATTCATTATTAAATAAAGGTCTTGTTATTGATATTAGTGACATGAATGGCATTCATCTCAATCTTCAGGAGATGACAGTTAAAATTGAAGCAGGAGCAAATCTTGGAAGCGTGTATCGTATATTAGGGGAACAGGGTGTGACAATCCCGGCCGGAACAGAAAGCAGTGTGGGTGTCGTGGGCTTAACACTTGGAGGAGGTATTGGGATGCTATCTCGTCCATTTGGGTTAACTTGTGACAATTTGATTGACATTGAGATGGTGGGTGCAAGTGATCATGAAGGAGCAACAATTATTCAAGCAAACAGGCAGAAAAACAGTGATTTATTGTGGGCTTGCTGTGGAGGTGGTGGTGGCAATTTTGGTATCGTAACTGCACTTACCTTTAAACTACATCCAATTAGTGATGTTGCTATTTTTTCCATTACGTGGGGTTGGGAGGATTTTGAACGTGCCTTTGACACATGGCAAAAATGGGCACCATATACAGATGAACGCTTGACGTCCCAGATTGAGCTTAAATCAAAGGAGATAGGTGAAATTGTTGCGCAAGGAGAGTTTGTCGGTTCTGCTTCGGAGTTAAAGAAATTACTACGTCCTTTAAGGAAAACAGGAACACCCATTAATATATGGATAAAGGAGATCCCATATTTAAAGGCTGTAGAATTTTTTGATATACCAAGTGGTAACCAGCCAGCCTTTCGTAAAAGATCTGGTTCTTTTATTGAAAGACCATTTCCACATGCCGCCATTGCACAAATGAAAGAATTCTTAGCTAAACCACCAAATAGAAATACAACTATATGGCAGCAATCTTTAGGAGGTGCTGTAGGTCAAGTTGCACCCAATCGTACTGCCTATTATTATAGAAATGCTTTAATGGCACAGGAGTACAATACTTCTTGGAAAAAATCTAAAGAAGAAGAGAAAAACATAAGGTGGGTAGAAAATGTCAGACAGGCTTTGTCTCCATACACTACTGGGGATTATGTCAATTTCCCTGATCACTATATTAAAGATTGGTTGACTGCCTATTATGGTCGTAATATACGTAGATTAAGAGAGATAAAGACGAAATACGATCCTTTGAATGTGTTTCATTTTCCTCAAAGTATCCCGCCTAATCGAAAATGGCTTTAGGTAGTGAATCAATTACGCCCCAGCATAATTGTAGCTGCCGCTTTGCTTTCGCTACAGATAAACAATGCGTCCGGATTTTTTTCGAGCTCGCCTCGAAAAATTCCTCTTCAAAATCCGTGACATCCGCCACGTTATGGTGGGGAGGAATTTGTTGTTATTTTACCTGAAACTAATCAAGACGAGGCAAAAGCTATTGCAGAACAATTGCGGCAAGCTGTAGAGCAAGCAGAGTGGCAAACTGGCCGAATCACAGTGAGCGTCGGTATAGCCACAGTTCACAAAACGGATAATGAGACTACTATTTTACAAAGAGCTGACAAGGCTTTATATGCTTCTAAGGAAAATGGTCGAAATCGCATAACACATAGTATGGATTTAACAAATGGGGATTTTTTTAAACAATGAAAAAAGATGGCGATTAAGAAAATTACTTAATTGCCATCTTTTTGTTGTTATTCTGCCAGCAATTTTTTTATTGATGGGACGTCTGCTGGAGCAAAATTTAATTCTAAAAGCTGGTGTCGAGCTACCCATCTGATTTCAGTATGTTCTAAAGCAAGTGGTTCTCCGCTAATTATAGTAGCTTTATATGTCTCTAATCGCACAGTGAATTCCCGATATTCATAAGTGGTATCCTCTACTTTGTCGTTCACCTCTATAGAACAATTAAATTCCTCTAATATTTCACGAGCTAATGCCTGTTTTGATGATTCCCCTGCTTCTATTTTACCACCAGGAAATTCCCAATAGTTAGCGAGTACCATTTGAGGATTTCGTAATGCACAAAAAATTTCATCCTTGTCATTTTCAATAATTGCGCCCACTACGTGTATATGTTTTTTCATTTTATTCATCCTAAAGTTTTTTATAGTCAGTATATGAAATACTGTAGATTATAACATGTAGCTTTATACTTTTGTTACTAAAAAATAAAAGCTATCTTCACTTAAACAGTTTTTCCACGACTATGTAAATTGTTATTTTCTACTGTATAATAATAATCAGTAAATAGGAAAAAGGCGGTACGAGGTACGATGAAAAGAATTGAATCTACGCAAAATGCATTAGTGAAATACTGGAAGAAGCTAGCGACGACACGTAAAGAGCGTGAACGATCTGGAGAATTTATCATAGAAGGATTCCATTTAGTAGAGGAAGCATTAAAAAATAAGGAGCAGGTAATGCAACTCATCGTGTGTGAAGGTGTAGATTTACCAATGCTTTGGCCGATTGACGATATTGCCATCATTGAAGTGACTGTAACTGTTGCGAAGGAATTTGCTGAAACGGAGACCTCTCAGGGTGTATTTGCAGTTTGTAAGCAACCTTTAATAGTGGAAGATGTAATGGCTTCGTGGCGAAAGGTATTATTGATTGATGCTGTACAAGATCCTGGAAATATCGGAACAATGATTCGTACGGCTGATGCTGCGGGCTTGGATGCAGTTATACTAGGCAAAGGCAGTGCGGATATATATAATCCTAAAACACTTCGTTCTGCACAGGGCTCACATTTTCATATTCCAGTGCTTCGTGGCGATTTGGAGGACTGGATAGAGCATCTTCAGGAAAATGGTGTACCTGTATTTGGAACGGCTTTAGATGAAGATGCGGTTGTCTATAGCGATATTCAGCATACTGGTGCTTTTGCCATCATTATGGGCAATGAAGGCAGTGGTATCCATCCGCAATTGCTTGCTATGACCGATCAAAATATTATGATTCCTATTTTTGGACAGGCAGAATCATTAAATGTAGCGGTGGCAACAGGAATTGTATTATATGGTTTTGTTAAATAAACGGATAGAAGTGTCAAAGTAGCTGATAGAACTATCGAACAGATGGATAGAACAACAGAAGTGAGGGTTAGATTCCTTAAATCGACGGATGCATTGTCATAAAAAGGGTTATGACTACTTTCGAATCATTAATATCCGCAATAATGGGGAGATGCCCCTTGATTTGCATTAGTATAGTATTGTATAATCACTTTTAAATTGTAAACTTGAATATGAAAATGCTTTGACCGGGAAGTAGTAAAGATTGTGAATGGACGACAGGGAGCGAGGGCCAGAGATTGAGAGCCAGCGCCGAACCAATGCAATTTTGAATTCATCCTGCGAGCAGCTACCGGGACCAGCAAAATGCTGTAAAGGTATGCCGGCTTTAATCTAGTCGTTATGTCAATGAAGTGATTGCTTGGCGTTTGCCCTGCAATAACTAGGGTGGTACCGCGAATATGTCCTCGTCCCTTTTTTAGGGGCGAGTTTTTTTATGCCATCAAAAAGCTGACATTTATTTTGTAGTGGAAGTGAAACATCAGTTACAAGCTTGGGAACAATCAAAATCTAGACGCATTGTTTACCTATAGTGATAGCTGCAATGACACCAAGGCGAAATTGATTTGAACAAGGAGGATTTACACATGGAAGAGCAATTAAAGCAGTTAGAGCAAGAAGCACTTGCTAAAATTGAAGCAGCAGCAAATTTAAAAGAATTAAATGATGTGCGTGTAGCCTATCTAGGAAAAAAAGGACCTATCACAGATTTATTAAAAGGGATGGGGAAATTATCAGCAGAGGAACGCCCTAAAATGGGTGCCTTAGTAAATACAGTTCGTGAAAAGGTAACAGCAGTTTTAGAAGAAAAGGCAACTGTGCTAGAGGAAGCAGCTATTGCTGAAAAATTAGCAAGTGAGTCGATTGATGTCACTTTACCAGGTCGAGAAATTAAAGTAGGAAATCGCCATCCTTTGACACGTGTTATTGAAGAAATTGAAGATTTATTTATCGGAATGGGCTATGAAATTGCAGAAGGTCCTGAAGTGGAGAAGGATTACTATAACTTTGAAGCACTAAACTTACCAAAAGGACACCCTGCCCGTGACATGCAGGATTCATTCTATATTTCCGAGGAAATATTACTACGTACACAGACATCACCTGTGCAAGCCCGCACTATGGAGGCAAAAAAAGGTGAATCGATTCGCATTATTTGCCCAGGGAAAGTATTCCGTCGTGACAACGATGATGCTACACACTCTCACCAATTTATGCAAATTGAAGGGCTAGTTATTGGCGAAAATATTCGTATGAGTGATCTTAAAGGTACTTTAGATTCTCTAGCGAAGAAAATGTTTGGTGCTGATCGCGAAATTCGATTACGTCCGAGCTTTTTCCCATTCACAGAGCCGTCTGTTGAAATGGATATTTCTTGCTTCAAATGTGGTGGTTCAGGCTGTAACATTTGTAAAGGCACAGGCTGGATTGAAATTTTAGGAGCAGGTATGGTACATCCAAGAGTACTTGAAATGTCTGGCTATGATCCGAAAAAAGTTTCAGGCTTTGCATTCGGTATCGGTGCAGAACGTATCGCAATGTTGAAATACGGTGTCGACGATATTCGTCATTTCTATACAAGTGACACACGTTTCTTATCACAATTCGAGCGAACAGAGGCGTAAGGGGGATTAAAAAATGTTAGTTTCATTAGAATGGTTAAAAGATTATGTAAATACACAGGATTTAGTGCCTGAGCAGTTAGCGGAAAAAATTACGCGCTCTGGAATTGAGGTAGATGCGATAATTGATCGCGCTAACGGAATGGATAAAGTTGTAGTGGGCTATGTCGTATCAAAAGAAAAACACCCTGAAGCGGATAAATTAAATATTTGCCAAGTGGATGTTGGTGAAGCTGAGCCACAGCAAATTATTTGTGGTGCGCCAAACGTTGATGCGGGACAAAAGGTTATTGTGGCTCGTCCAGGTGCACATTTACCAGGCGGCATTAAAATTAAAAAAGCGAAACTACGTGGACATGAATCAAATGGTATGATTTGTTCATTACAAGAGCTAGGCATCGAAGGGAAGCTTGTTCCTAAAGCATATTCTGAAGGAATTTATGTACTTCCTGCTGATGCTGAAGTTGGTTCAGATGCCCTTGCTATTTTAGGTTTACGAGACACAGTACTAGAGCTCGGTTTAACACCAAATCGTTCAGATGCACTGTCAATGCTGGGTGTGGCATACGAAGTTGGTGCAATTCTTTCGGAAGAAGTGAAGTATCCAGAAATCGCCTACAACACATCTACTGAAAAAGCAGAAGACAAATTAAAGCTTCGAGTAGAAGATTTACAAGCAAACCCAATGTACGTAGCTAAAGTTGTGAAAAATGTAAAAATCGCAGAATCACCAATGTGGCTACAAAATCGTTTAATGGCTGCGGGTGTACGTCCTCACAATAATGTTGTCGATGTAACGAACTATATCTTAATGGAATACGGTCAACCGCTTCATGCCTTTGATTATAATAGCCTTGCAACAGGTGAAATCGTTGTACGTAAAGCGACAGAGGGTGAACAAATTACAACTTTAGATGACCAAGAGCGTACATTAAAAGCGACTGATTTAGTGATTACTAATGGTAAAGAGCCAGTAGCTATCGCAGGTGTTATGGGAGGCGCAAATTCTGAGGTAACAGAGTCTACTACAACAGTTGTTATTGAATCTGCTTATTTCGATGGCTTAACTGTACGCCAAACTTCACGTCGTCTAGGCTTGCGCTCAGATGCCTCTGCACGTTTCGAAAAGGGCGTTGACCCTAATCGCGTTTTACCAGCAGCAGAACGTGCAGCAGCATTATTAGCTGAACTTGCTGGTGGAGAAGTGCTAGAAGGAACATGTCTTGTCGATGAACTGGATAAAACACCAGCTCGTGTTGTTGTATCGCCAGACTTTATTAATGAACGTTTAGGAATGAAAATTTCATTAGAAGATATGCTTTCTATTTTAGAACGTCTGAAATTCGGGGTAGAGGCAGCGAACGGCCTGTTAATAATTGATGCACCAACTCGTCGTCAGGATATTAAAATTGAAGAGGATATCGTTGAGGAAATTGCTCGTTTATTTGGTTATGATGAAATTCCAATGACATTACCAGAGGGTGCTACTCAAGTAGGTAGTTTAACACCATATCAAGCAAATCGTCGTGTAGTTCGTAATTTTATGGAGGGAGCAGGGCTTTATCAGGCTGTAACCTATTCATTAACATCTGAGACATTGTCACAGCGTTTCGCATTAAAGGCTGAGCCAGTTACTCGCTTGCTAATGCCTATGAGTGAAGAACGTTCAACATTACGTCAGAGCCTGATTCCTCATCTAATTGAAGCAGCTGCTTATAATGTAGCTCGACAAGCTGAGAGTGTTGCACTTTATGAGGTTGGTTCTGTGTTCCTTGGTCAATTAGAAGAAGGGCAGCCATATGAGGAAGAGCATGTAGCAGCAGTTTTAACAGGAAAATGGTTAGATCATGCTTGGCAGGGTGAGAAGAAAGCAGTTGACTTCTTTGTCTTAAAAGGCATTATTGAGGGCGTTATCGGTAAGCTTGGTTTAGGGGGACGCGTTTCATTTGTGCAAGCACAAGTCGATGGTTTACATCCAGGACGTACGGCTAGCATTCTTTTAGATGGTGAGCAAGTCGGCATTATTGGCGGTTTACATCCTGCAGAGCAAAAAGCGTGGGGTGTTAAAGACATATATGTCATGGAAATGAATTTAGTAGCATTATTAAATGCCACTGCACAAGAGGAACCACTTGCCTACACATCAGTGCCTCGTTTCCCAGCAATGTCTCGTGATATCGCTCTAATCATGAATCGCGCTACAACTGCAGGGGAAGTTATCACAGTTATCCGCTCAGCTGGCGTAAAATTATTGAAAGACATCCGTGTATTTGATGTTTATGAGGGTGAAAAAATGGAGCCAGGTAAAAAATCTGTTGCGTTCTCACTCACTTACCTTGATCCAGAGCGTACTTTAACAGATGAAGAAGTTGTTGCAGCTCATAATAAGGTACTAAAAGCAATTGCAACAATTGAAGGTACAGAAGTACGTTAATATTATTTAGGAAGACTGTCTTACGGGGCAGTCTTTTTTAATTTGGGAGAGGTAATTTGTAGAGAGTGGTTATTGTACTTGAAAGGAGTTGAAGGGTGATAAGTGAGTGAAAGATGATCAAAAAAAATTGCTTCGCTCAAAAGAGTTGAAAGATGATAAAAAAAGTGATTGCTTCGCTCAAAAAAGTGTGAAAGGTAATCAAAAAAGTGACTACTCTGCTCCAAAAAGTGTGAAAAGTGATCAAAAAAGTAATTGCTCTGCTCAAAAGTTTTCGTAAGGTGATCGAAAAAGAGGTTGCTCCACTGGAAAAAGGATGGAAGTTATCGAAAAAATGATTCCCCGCTAATTTTATAAACGAGTTGCTAAAGTAAAATAGGTTCGACTAAGCAAGGAAATATCAAATGTATCAATAATGTGTCATAAATGATTCTCTGTCTGCTCAAACAAAGCACTCAATAATTTGAACGACCCGATTAGTTGTGAAATCGAGTCGCTCAAACTACTTCCTTTAAATCATTTTTCTTGCTTTTTCGGTATTTGCAAAATGCCATTTCGTAATGGAACGTAAAAAATCTTCACCTTGACCTCGCCAAATACGTGCTGCTAAAGCATCTACTTTCGCAGAAGCTCCCTTTAATAATTCCAATCCAGCAAGCTTACTTAGTTGATCCATTTCCTTTAAGAAAGCCGCACGAGCTAATATGGAGGCCGTTGCGACTGAAACATGCAATTGCTCTGCTTTCGTTGAAAAAAGCACATCCTCTCGAACAATTTCTCGCTCAGTCTTTAAGTAATTGTAATAAACGCCCCGTTCTGCAAATTGATCGATTAAAATATGCTGTGGTTTTTCTGGCGCCATTTTTAGTAGAGTGTTTTTAAGTGCTTTATTGTGCATCATTGCCTTCATTTTTCCCTGTGAATAGCCCTTCGCCTGTAAAATATTGTATTTCTCATTCCGCAGTACCAGTACACTATGGACACAGGCTGCACGTAAATCTGGTGCTATTTTACGCATATAGTCATCTGTTAGCATTTTTGAATCTTTTACTCCAAGCTCGTTTACCAGCTCAATTTTTGTTGAGGGGACATAAACAGCTGCTACTGTAATCGGTCCGAAAAAATCGCCAGTGCCAGTTTCATCTGAGCCAAGTACTGACATTGTAGCAAATCCATTTGGCAAAACATCTCCCTTTGCACCAATGGCTGAAGCTTTTGGCGGAGTAGGTATACTACTGCCCCAGCGAGCAGCTTCCCGTTCAGCTCCTCCCCCTTGAAACATTAATTTACCTGATTTATACATGGTGATTGCCGTATCTGGAAGCTTTGCAGCAAAGATAACACCAGGTGCATTTCGTTCTACATAATGGCTTGCATAGAAGTCCATCACTTCTTTTTGTATATTTGTTGATATTGATAGCACAATATTTGACATTTAATCGTTCCTTTCTGTCCTCATTGTTCACAATTTTATATCTTTCATGGTATGATAATAAATAGCTTTTTTGTGTGATGCTGTTCACAAATAAAAAAATCGTGAACATAAAGATTTAAAAAAGGAGGGTGCGACTATGGAAAATCAAGAGAAGAATAAAATTTCCGTGGAAATATATGGTCACACTTATAAAATGGTTGGCTCTGAATCCATTGGACATATGCGACTTGTCGCTTCAATTGTTGATGACCGTATGCGCGAAATGAATTTACATAACCCCTCACTTGATAGCACAAAACTTGCCGTTCTAACAGCAGTAAATACTGTTCACGATTATTTACTATTAAAAGAGCAGATGGAGAGACTAGAAGAAGAATTGAAAAAATTAAAGGGTTGAAGTGAATGCTAGATTTAATCATATTGGCGGTGCTATTAGCTGGAATTATTACTGGTGCAAAACGAGGTTTCATCGTTCAGATGATGCATATCGTCAGCTTTATAGTTGCCCTCATTGTTGCGTATATTTATTATAAGCCATTAGCACAAAAATTTGTGTTTTGGATTCCGTATCCAGGTGTAACGGATTCAGGTAGTCTTGGCGTAGTCATAGATAGTCTGGATTTAGACAGCACATTTTACCGTGTCATTGCCTTCGCTGTTATTTTCTTCGCTGTGAAAATTTCATTGCAAATTATTGCGTCGATTTTTGATTTTATAGCGTATTTACCAGTGTTAAACACTTTAAATCGCTGGCTTGGAGCATTGTTTGGCATGATTGAAAACTATTTAATTATGTTTATTTTGCTATACATTCTTGCCTTATTGCCAGTTGATTTTATTCAAGGGTTAATGTCGAAGTCACTGTTAAGTGGTCTTATTTTGGAGCATACACCGATTATTACGAAGATGTTCCAAAACTGGTGGTATATTTATATGCAATAGTAAACTTTGCACTTCTCTCGGCTGTGAGAGAAGTGTTTTTACGATAGGAGGAACTTCTGTTGAACAAAAAAACAATTATTCGCACACTTGAAAAAATCGCATTATATATGGAATTACAGGGGGAAAATCCATTTAAAGTGTCAGCCTTTCGAAAAGCGGCTGCGGCCCTTGAAGGGGATGAACGTTCATTAAGTGAGATGGAGGATGTAACGAAGCTAAAAGGAATTGGTAAAGGAACTGCTGCTGTTATTGAGGATTTATTGGCAACTGGACAGTCCAGTCTATTAAAAGAATTAGAAGAAATTGTTCCTAAGGGCTTATTACCATTATTAAAATTACCTGGATTAGGTGGTAAAAAAATAGCCAAGCTTCATCAGGAGCTAGGAATTGATTCGGCAGAAAGTCTAAAGGCGGCATGTGAGGCATGTAAAGTTCGTGAGTTGGCAGGCTTTGCGGCAAAAACTGAAGAAAAAATATTGAAGGAACTTGCCAATTTAGCTAATCGTTCAGAGCGTTTACCAATTTGGCAGCTGGAGTCTGTTGTTTTACAAATAGAGGCACTTCTAGGTAGTATGAAGGAAGTAGAACGTTTTTCAGTTGCTGGAAGCTTCCGTCGAGCTACAGAAACAAGTAAAGATATTGATTTTATCGTTGTGACTGAAGCAGTTGAGGCTGTTCGTGAACAACTGCTGCATGAGCTCTCCATACAAGAAGTGGTAGCAGCTGGTGATACGAAAATCTCTGTCATTTTAGATTTAGACGAGCCAGTAAGTGTGGATTTCCGATTAGTAAAGGATGCGGAATATGCAACTGCCCTACATCATTTTACAGGCTCAAAGGATCATAATGTTCGTATGCGTCAAATTGCTAAAGCTCGTGGTGAAAAGATTAGTGAATATGGTGTTGAGCAGGCGGATGGCACCGTATTGACCTTTACAGATGAAGCAGCATTTTTTGCCCATTTTGATTTACCGTTTATCCCTCCAAGCCTACGTACAGGTACAACAGAGTTTGACAAAACCGGTGATATTCAAACCTTAGTAAAACTAGAGGATATCAAGGCAGATTTGCATATGCATACAACTTGGTCAGATGGAGCCTATTCTGTGGCAGAAATGGGCGAGGCTTTAATCGCACGAGGCTATCTATATAGCGTTATTACAGATCATTCGCAATTTTTAAAAGTAGCAAATGGTTTAACGCCTGAGCGTTTAGTAAAGCAGCGTACTGAAATAGAGGCATTTAATAAAGCACATTCGAATTTTCATTTATATGCAGGGACAGAAATGGATATTTTGCCAGACGGGTCACTTGATTTTGAAGATGAAGTATTAAAAGAGTTAGATTTTGTGATTGCATCCATCCACTCTAGCTTTACACAGTCTCAGGAGAAAATAATGACACGCTTACTAACGGCGATGCAAAATCCGTATGTGCATATGATTGCGCATCCTACAGGTCGCATTATTGAGGATCGTCAGGGTTATAATCCTGATATGGAGCAATTAATTGCTTGGGCGAAGGAATATGGTAAAATTTTAGAGTTAAATGCCAATCCATATCGTCTTGATTTATGTGTGGAGCATTTAGAAATGGCTATGGCAGCCGATGTGCCTGTAGCCATTAATACAGATGCCCATGATATTGCTCATTTGCGTTTTATGGATATTGGGGTCCGTTATGCAAATAGAGCATGGCTGAAAAAGGATATGATTGTGAATACATGGACGCGGGAACAATTTGAGGCGTTTATTCGACGAAATAAATAGGTTGAGGAGGTGTTCTCAGTGATCGCAGAACGCGCATTGAAAACACTAGAATATGATAAAGTACGTCAGCAAGTGGCTGCATATTGTACTTCATCAATTGGCAAAACAGCTATTGATGAGCTTGTACCACAGACAGACTATGAAAAAGTTGTACAATTATTAGAGGAAATGGATGAGGGACTTTCCATTTTACGTGTAAAAGGCAATGTACCAATGGGTGGAATTTTTGATGTACGCCCAGCTGCAAGACGTGCACAAATCGGTGGTATGCTTTCAGCGATGGAATTGATGGAAGTTTCAAGTACGATTCGAGCTAGCAGAATTCTTCGCAATTTCATTGAGGATATTGAATCAGAAGCAGTGATTGAGATTCCTCATTTCATTACGAAAAAGGAAGCAATGCCTGTTTTAACTGGCTTGCAACATGAAATTAACAATTGCATTGATGACAACGGTTCAGTGCTAGATTCAGCAAGCCAAACTTTGCGTTCCATACGCCAGTCCTTACGAGCTGAGGAGGCTAAGGTACGCTCGAAGCTTGAGAGCCTTATTCGTGGGAGTAATGCCGCAAAAATGCTGTCAGATGCACTCGTAACTATCCGTAATGATCGCTTTGTTATTCCCGTTAAACAGGAGTATCGTCATCATTATGGTGGGATTGTTCATGATCAATCATCTTCGGGTCAAACATTATTCATCGAGCCAGATTCGGTTGTGCAGGCAAATAATGAAATTCATCGACTCAAAATGAAGGAGCAAGCTGAAATTGAACGCATTTTACTTGCTTTAAGTGCTATGGTAGAGGAAGTAGCCCCTGATTTATTTAACTTAGTAAAAGTACTTGGTGAAATAGACGTTATTTTAGCAAAGGGGAAATATGGTCAAGCAAATAAATGTACAATGCCAAAAATGAATAACGATGGCTATATTCGCTTAGTACGTGCACGTCATCCACTTTTACCGATTGACACTGCAGTTGCGAATGATATTGAATTCGGTAAAGACATTACGGCAATTGTTATTACAGGACCAAACACTGGCGGTAAAACAGTAACATTAAAAACTGTTGGATTATGTACATTGATGGCACAGGCTGGTTTACCAGTACCTGCTCTTGATGGCTCAGAATTAGCGGTCTTCAAGCAGCTATTTGCAGATATTGGTGATGAACAATCCATTGAGCAATCACTATCAACATTCTCCTCTCATATGGTTAATATTGTAGACATTTTACAAAAGTTTGATCATGAGTCACTAGTTCTCTTCGATGAACTAGGAGCTGGAACAGATCCTCAGGAGGGTGCAGCTCTTGCTATTTCTATTTTAGATGAAGTACATGGAAGAGGAGCTCGTGTGATGGCAACGACTCACTACCCAGAACTAAAAGCTTATGGTTATAATCGTCCTGGTGTTGCCAATGCAAGTGTGGAGTTTGATATTGAAACTTTGAGTCCAACATACCGTTTGCTTATTGGTGTTCCTGGTCGCTCCAATGCATTTGAAATTTCAAGTCGCCTTGGCCTACCAGAATCCATTATAGATAGAGCGAAAGACTTTACAGGTACAGATCGACATGAGGTTGAGTCAATGATTGCTTCACTTGAGGAGACACGTCGCCAATCCGAGGATGATGCAGAGCGATCTCATGAATTACTGATAGAATCTGAAGCCTTACGTAAAGAGCTACAGGAAAAACTACAAGCTTATGAAGAGCGTAAAGAGGCACTTGATAAAAAAGCGAAGGAAAAAGCTCGAAAAATAGTCGATGAGGCGAAAAGAGAAGCAGAATCGATCATAGCTGAGCTACGTGAAATGCGTAAAAATGCGGACCAGGTCGTGAAGGAGCATGAGCTTATAGAAGCTCGTAAGCGCTTGGAAGAAGCGACACCTCTCGATAATAATAAAGTGCTAAAGAAAGCAGCTCAAGTTAAGGCTCGCGCTCAAAACCTAGTTGTCGGAGACGAGGTAAAGGTGTTAAGCTATGGTCAACGGGGTACTTTACTGGAAAAAGTGTCCGATTCCGAATGGATTGTGCAAATGGGCATTTTGAAAATGAAAATTTCGGATAGTGACCTTGAATATATCAAGCCAGAGAAAGAGCCCGTGCAACGTATTGCAGGTGTTAAAAACCGCAATAGCCATGTGAAATTAGAATTGGATTTACGTGGTGAGCGTTTCGAGGACGCGATTTTACGTACTGAAAAGTATATTGATGATGCCTTACTAGCCAATTATGGGCGTGTATCCATTATTCATGGTGTTGGTACAGGTGCATTGCGCCAGGGAATTCAAAACTATTTGAAAAAGCATAAGCGTGTAAAATCCTTCCGTTTTGGTGAAGCCGGTGAGGGAGGCTTTGGTGTCACGGTTGTGGAATTGAAATAAGCAGTAAAGGGGACGGAGAAAATGCTGAATTCTAGCTTTTGGCGATATCCGATTATCGAAACGGCAGGATACTTTAGTGTTGTTGTGTTATGTTTAGTCGTCTCGATGGCATTGTTCGAAGTCGTTACGAAATATAAAAATTGGGAAGAAATAAAAAACGGCAATGTTGCTGTAGCACTCGCAACTGGAGGGAAAATTTTAGGGATTTGCAATATTTTCCGTTACTCCATTGCTCGACACAGCACTTTGAGTGAAATGATTGGCTGGGGTCTTTTTGGCTTTACATTGCTGATTGTGGCATATTTTTTATTTGAATTTATGACTCCACGTTTTAATGTAGACCAAGAAATTGCGAATGATAATCGCTCAGTTGGCTTTATTTCCTTCACCATTTCAGTAGGTCTATCGTTTGTGATTGGGGCAAGTATTGCATAGGAGTGTCATGACATGGAAAAATTAGCAAAAGTACTAATCGTTGTCTGCATCGCATTTTTGGCAGTCGGTGTCTACTATATGATGACCCTTTAAACAAGTAACGCATCCTGTTTGTGAGGATGCGTTTTTGTTATGTCTATGGCTGGCGTGAAGAATTGCTCAACTTGAGAGTGGAATCGTTCGGGTAAGGTTGAGAACTGCTCAGATAGAGAGTAAGGTTGCACGGGCAATGTCGAGGGCCGCTCAGGTAGAGAGTGAAGTCGCTCGGGCAAGGTCAAGAAACGCTCAGGTAGAGAGTGAAGTCGCTCAGGCAATGACGAGGGCCGCTCAGGTGGAGAGTGAAGTCGCTCGGGCAATGACGAGAATCGCTCAGGTGGAGTAAGAAGTCGCTCGGGTAAGATCGAGAACCGCTCAAGTGGAGAGTGAAGTCGCTCGGGCAATGTCGAGAATCACTCAGGTAGAGTATGAAAATGCTCGAAAAGGGTGAAAAACGACTCAGGTCAAAAATAAAATCAACTAAATTGGGCCAAATATTCACAAATTTTCTTAATATTAATCTTTTTCGCAAACTTAAGGTGATTAAATTTTTAATTTAAAAAAAGCTATTTGCAAAGGTGATAAAACTTGCTATAGTCTAGGCAAAAAGAAAGGAGAATTTCATGATATTAAAACCATTTGAACAAGCAACAATTATACCAGGATTACGTGCATTGGTTCATCGATTGGATTCAAATCATTCGCTGCATTTAAAAGTTTCGCAAGAGTTACAGCAATTAGAAGCAGGCGATTTTGGAGAACAATGTATAATAAGTGAATTGCAAAAACTATCACAGACACTGGAAATCTATGTTTTGCATAATATTACTTTGTTTGAGCCTGTTCCTATTCAGCTTGATGTTGTAGTTATTACTCCTTATGATGTAGTTGTTATTGAAAGTAAAAATATACGTGGGAGGATTGAATTGAAGCATCATCCAAGACAAATGGTCCGTATATTAGAAAATGGTGACAAACATATTTTTAATCATCCAGAAATTCAACTCGAAGAATATATTTTTGGATTAAATTCTTTTTTTAAACAATTTAAGGTCCAAATAGAAGTGACAGGGATTATCGTTTTTCCTTTTAATAACGCTGAAATTTATTATGAACAAGGAAAGTTTCCGATTTTAATGAGGCGTGAACTGTCCTATTTCCTAAGACAACATTTAAATAAAAATAAATCACAACGAACGATTCCAAAATCACAAATAGCTAATCTCTTACTAAAGCATCATCGTGCTTTTCAGACTTCCCCATTATGCACCTACTACAATATTAATCCAAAAATTCTTCAACAGGGTATATTCTGCAGACATTGTAAGCAGTCAAAAGTAATCCGACAAAAGCATAGCTGGTTTTGTCCGGCTTGTAAAAAGTATGACAAATTAGCTCATCATCAGGCATTGCAGGATTTTTGTTTATTGATTGATGAGAAAATTAATACACAATCCGCACGTTATTTTTTAGCATTATCAAATCGACATCTTACAAAAAGGCTGCTACAGGAATTTTCTAAGAAAAAGGAAGGATGTAACAATAAGACATTTTATTATTTAAAGGACGATTAAAAGAGCTTGCTTAGGGGATGTGAAAATTTATTCGTGACTGCTCAAGAAAGGAGAGTAGTCGCTCGGGTAGCACCGAGATTTGCTCAGGTAAGGAAAGAAGTTGCTCAAGTAGCACCGAGATTTGCTCAGGCAAGGAAAGAAGTCGCTCGGGAGGCACCAAAACTTGCTCAGGTAAGGAGAGAAATCGCTCAGGTAGCACCAAAAACTGTTCAGGTTGATATCGCATTTCGCCCCCCACTCAAACAGCATAAATTATCCCCCAATCTTCGACAAAATCAAAAATTTCATCATCATAAAAATTCTCTCGAAATCACTCTTGCACAAAATTCTACTGAAATCTATCAATAATCTTTCATTCTTCCAAAAAATATCCCTCACAATTTATTTTTGAGATATAGAAATATTGCTTCACTTGTTTGCATAAAAAAACAAAGAATGAATGAGTATTCATAAGGTCTTGCAATATAAAACCCTATAAAATACAGTCATATAAATGTTGTGAAATGCATAATAATTAATCGAAAATGCATTTATTTTCTATTTTGTGTTTGAAACTGTATTTCTTTTTCATTATAATTAATATAAGAATTTACAAAGTTTGGGACAAAGGGGAGAGGACATATGACAACAAAACCATGGCTAGCAAATTATCCTGAAGAAGTACCATCGTCTTTAACGTTTGAGGAAATTCCGGTGCAAGAGTTTTTGACACGTGCCTATAAAAAGAATCCATCGAAAGTGGCGATTCATTTTATGGGAAAGGATTTGACGTACACAGAGTTATATGAATCGGCGCTTAGATTTGCAAACTATTTACAGGTCCTAGGTGTAGAAAAGGGCGATCGTGTGGCAATAATGCTACCAAATTCGCCGCCAAGTGTAATTGCTTACTACGGTGCAATGTTTGCTGGGGCTGTTGTCATACAAACAAATCCACTTTATACTGAACGTGAGCTACAATATCAAATGGCTGATTCAGGTGCAAAGGTTATATTAGTGATGGATATTTTATATCCACGTGTCATGAAGATCATGAAGGAAACGGCACTTGAAAATGTGATTGTTACAGCTATAAAAGATTACTTACCATTTCCGAAAAATATAGTTTATCCTTTTATTCAAAAAAAGCAATACGGTTTTAGTGTGAAAGTGGAACATAGCGGTCAAAATCATCTATTTACTGAAATTATGCGCTCTTCGCCAATCAAGGTACTGGATATTCCTTTTGATTTCGAGGAGGACATTGCCTTGCTCCAATATACTGGAGGTACAACTGGCTATCCTAAAGGTGTAATGCTGACTCATAAAAACTTAATTGCCAATACAACAATGTGTGATGCATGGATGTATAAATGTGTGCATGGGGAAGAAACCATAATGGGCATTTTACCGTTCTTCCATGTTTATGGTATGACCACAGTTATGCTATTATCTGTTTTTACACAAAATAAAATGGTGTTATTACCAAAGTTTGATGCGGAAACGGCACTGAAAACCATTGATAAGCAAAAACCGACACTATTTCCAGGGGCACCAACATTATATATTGGTCTATTAAATCATCCAGAGATTACAAAATATGATTTGTCATCCATTAAAGCTTGCTTAAGCGGCTCGGCATCACTTCCAGTTGAAGTGCAAGAGAAATTTGAAGCAGTCACTGGCGGAAAGCTTGTAGAGGGTTATGGATTAACAGAAACTTCCCCTGTAACACATTCAACACCTATTTGGGGTAAACGCAAAATTGGTTCAATTGGTTTACCATGGCCTAACACGGATGCAGTTATTTTACGTACCGGTGATACGGATATACTTCCAGTTGGTGAGGTTGGAGAGATTGCTGTAAAAGGTCCACAGGTGATGAAGGGCTATTGGAATCGTCCAGAGGATACGGCAGCAACGTTCGCAGATGGCTGGTTTTTAACTGGGGATTTGGGGTATATGGATGAAGAAGGCTTTTTCTATGTAGTGGATCGTAAAAAGGATTTAATTATTGCAGGCGGTTTTAATATATACCCTCGTGAGGTAGAAGAAGTTTTATATGAGCGAGAGGAAATTCAAGAATGTGTAGTTGCAGGTATTCCAGATCCTTACCGCGGAGAAACAGTAAAAGCTTATATTGTATTAAAAGAAGGATATTCGATAACAGAAGACGAATTAAATAAATATTGCCGCCAACATCTAGCAGCATTCAAAGTTCCACGCTATTATGAATTTAGAGAGGAGCTTCCGAAAACAGCTGTTGGGAAAATTTTACGTCGTTCATTAGTGGATGAAGAAAAAACAAAATTAGCGAATAAAGAAGCAAAATAAATACGTCATAAAGTATTGACAAGCAAAGTTGTAAAATATAATATGAAAATATGAATGAATGACCATTCATATTTTCGTATTTTTTTAAATTAACATGTCATATCCTTACTATTTACCAAATAAGGATTACATCATGTCAAAAATCGTTAATGAAACATGTATGTAGACGTCTGTAAGTTTTTTTAGGTGGTGATATATAAGTGAAACGTGATAAGCCGAAATATAAGCAAATTATTGATGCAGCTGTCATCGTTATAGCAGAGAATGGGTATCACCAAGCGCAAGTATCGAAAATCGCTAAACAGGCTGGGGTGGCTGATGGAACAATCTATTTATATTTTAAAAATAAAGAAGATATCTTAATTTCTGTCTTTAATGAAAAAATGGCTGTTTTTGTTGAGTCATTACAAGATATAATAGAAAATGGAAGTACGTCCAAGGACAAACTTTCACGCATGATAGAAAATCATTTTAATGTTCTAGCGACAGATCGATACCTAGCAACCGTCACACAATTAGAACTACGACAATCGAATAAGGATTTACGATTAAAAATTAATTCGGTGTTAAGAGAGTACTTACAATTACTTGATCAAATTTTAATCGAAGGTATGCTTTCAGGTGAGTTCAATCAAACGATGGATGTACGCTTGGCACGTCAAATGGTATTTGGAACAATTGATGAAACCATTACGTCGTGGGTCATGAATGACTATCGATATGATTTGATAGAACAGGTTCCAAAGGTTCAGACATTAATTCTGAACGGCATTAAAGCTTAAAAGGATGTGGAGAAATGGAATTTCTAAGTTGGAAAGTTGAAGATGGAGTAGCAATTATTACAATTGCACGACCACCAGCAAACGCATTATCTCGCGGAATCATTACCGAAGTCAATGCAGTACTAGATGCTGTAGAAAACGATGACGCAGTACGTGTCCTTGTACTTCACGGTGAAGGCCGTTTCTTCTCAGCAGGTGCAGACATAAAGGAATTTACAGAAGTTGAATCTGGCGAAGAATTTACAAAGCTTGCGAGCAATGGACAACAAGTATTTGAACGTGTTGAATCATTCTCCAAACCTGTTATTGCTGCAATCCATGGCGCTGCACTTGGCGGTGGTCTGGAGCTTGCGATGAGCTGTCATTTGCGCTTTGTAACAGAATCTGCAAAATTAGGACTGCCTGAATTACAATTAGGCTTAATTCCTGGTTTTGGTGGCACACAACGATTACCACGCTATGTTGGTGTTGCAAAAGCTGCAGAAATGCTGTTTACCAGTGAGCCAATTTCAGGTACAGAAGCAGTACAATGGGGTTTAGCGAATCGAGCATATACAGATGAAGTATTGCTTGAGGAAACGTTAAAGACTGCTAAGAAAATTGCGAAGAAGAGTCCAGTCGCCTTAAAGGCAGCTATTCAAACTTTGCAATTTGCGAAGCATGCTTCATTCTACGAAGGTATTGAAGCAGAGGCAAAATCGTTTGGTACTGTATTTATAACAGAAGATGCTAAAGAAGGAATTCAAGCATTTATTGAAAAACGTGAACCTGTGTTTACTGGTAAATAATTTTCCATTAGTGTCGATAGCACTTGTCAAGTTTATTATCGACGTTATCCAAACTGAAAATATATAATATTTATAAGTTTACTTAGAATTAAAAAACGTTCCAGGAGGTATGGATATATGAACATTTTTGCATTAATTAAACGTACGTTTGATACGGAAGAAAAAATTGTTGTATCTGGTGGTAAAATTCAAGAAGATGGTGCTGAATTCATCATCAACCCTTACGATGAGTATGCCATAGAAGAGGCAATCCAAGTTCGCGATGCTGCTGGTGGTAAAGTAACAGTAGTAACAATTGGCGGCGAAGATGCAGAAAAGCAACTACGTACAGCTCTTGCAATGGGAGCGGACGAAGCGGTTCTTATTAACACTGAAGATGATTTAGATGAATTAGATCAAAATGCAGCTGCTTTTATCTTAGCTGAGTATTTAAAAGATAAAGATGCTGACTTGATTTTAACAGGAAATGTAGCGATAGATGGCGGCTCTGGACAAGTAGGTCCACGTGTTGCAGATTTACTTGGCATTAACTATGTAACAACAATTACAAAACTTGAAATTGATGGAACATCTGCGAAAATTGTACGTGATATTGAAGGTGATTCAGAGGTTATCGAGTCCTCTTTACCACTATTAGTAACAGCTCAGCAAGGTTTAAATGAGCCCCGTTACCCATCTTTACCAGGTATCATGAAAGCGAAGAAGAAACCGCTTGCAGAACTTGAATTAGATGATTTAGATATCGATGAAGATGATGTAGAAGTGAAGATTGAAACTGTAGACATCTTCTTACCAGCGCAAAAGGCAGCAGGACGTGTTCTTGAAGGCGATCTTTCTGCACAAGTAAAAGAACTGGTAAATCTACTTCACACAGAAGCAAAAGTAGTTTAAAAAATTTGATGATGTCAATCGAATCTTAAAGGGTAACGGAGGGAATATACTATGTCAAAAAAAGTATTAGTATTAGGTGAAGTTCGTGAAGGAAGCTTACGTAATGTTTCTTTCGAAGCAATTGCAGCTGCAAAACAAATCGCTGATGGTGGCGAGGTTGTTGGCGTACTTTTAGGGGACGCTGTAGCAGATTTAACAGGTTCATTATTTGAATATGGGGCTGACCGAGTTGTAACAGTAGAGCATCCACATTTAAAACAATATACATCTGATGGATATGGTCAAGCGTTATTAGCTGTCATCGAGCAAGAAAATCCGGCTGGAATTGTATTTGGTCATACGGCTAATGGCAAAGATTTATCACCAAAGATTGCAAGTAAGTTACAGGCAGGTCTAGTATCTGATGTCACTTCAATTGAAGGTGCTGGCGATGATATCGTATTTATCCGTCCAATTTACTCTGGTAAAGCTTTCGAAAAAATAAAAGTAAAAGACGGCGTTATTTTAGCTTCTATTCGTCCAAATAATATTGCACCTTTAGAAAAAGTAGAAGGCAAATCAGGAGACGTATCTTCCATTACGGTAGATATTACAAACCTTCGCACAATCATTAAAGAGGTTGTCCGTAAATCTTCTGAAGGTGTCGATCTTTCAGAAGCAAAAGTAGTTGTAGCAGGTGGACGTGGCGTTAAATCAGAAGAAGGCTTTGAACCATTAAAACAGCTAGCAGATTTACTTGGTGGTGCAGTTGGTGCCTCACGTGGTGCATGTGATGCTGAATACTGTGATTATTCACTTCAAATTGGTCAAACAGGCAAGGTTGTAACACCTGATCTTTACATTGCAGCAGGTATTTCTGGCGCAATCCAGCACTTAGCAGGTATGTCAAACTCTAAAGTAATCGTTGCGATTAATAAAGATCCAGAGGCTAATATTTTCAAAGTGGCAGATTACGGTATTGTAGGAGATTTATTCGAAGTAGTGCCTCTTCTAATTGAAGAATTTAAGGCATTAAAAGTAAATGCATAGTAAATGATACAGGGGGAATTCATTCTCCCTGTTTTTTTGTATAATGCTTTATTTTAAGAATTATCGCAAAATAAAATATTGACATAATGATTAATAGCCCTTATAGTGGTGGATAATCATTAAATTTTTCAATAAAAAAGTTATGAAACGCAAAGATTAGGAGTAGTAGAAGCTCATTATTTGGTAGAGAGAGCTGCGGGGTGGTGCAACGCAGTCCATTAAGACTTTGAACTTGCCTAGGAGTGGTAAAATAAATGGAATTGACAGATTATTCTATTTGTTTGACGATTAACCTTCGTTACAAGGTTTTAAAGTAGGGTTCGTATCGAATCAATTAGAGTGGTACCGCGGTTTGCTTATGGCATATCGTCTCTTCTTTCATTTAACGGTGAAAGGATAGACGATATGTTTTTTTGATTTTAGGAGGAAAGAACATGGAAAAAGACAACCATACATTAAAACGCACAATGTCCTCACGACATATTACGATGATGGCTTTAGGTGGTGCCATTGGTGCAGGATTATTTAAAGGAAGTAGTGCTGCCATTGATATGGCAGGGCCATCAGTGCTCATTGCCTATTTATTAGGTGGTATTATTCTTTTATTTGTTATGCAAGGTTTAGCGGAAATGGCAGTTCGAAATAGCGAAGCTAGAACGTTTAGAGATTTAGTTCAATCGATATTAGGAAAGTACCCCGCTTATTTCTTAGATTGGATCTATTGGAAAATGTGGGTTTTAAATATTGCGGCGGAATCTGTAGTTGCAGCTATTTTTATCCAATATTGGTTACCAGGTTACCCAATTTGGATTCTGGCATTGTCAGTCTCGGTGTTAGTGACAGCGATTAATTTATTATCAGTGAAAGTTTTTGCTGAAACAGAATATTGGTTAGCGTTAGTTAAAATTTGTGTAATCGTCGTGTTCATTATCGCAGGTTTAATTTTATTACTTGTTTCTTTTGGTCAGCATACAGCTGTTGGTTTTTCAAATTTAACGGAGCATGGCGGCTTCTTCCCTAACGGATCAACGGGATTAATTGCTGCAATGCTTGTGGTTATTTATTCTTATGGTGGCACTGAAATTATTGGTATTACATTGGCGGAAACAAAAAATCCTGAAAAGGTAGTTCCGAAAGCTGTACGCAGTACATTAGTCCGTATTGTGACGTTCTATTTACTGCCTTTCTTTATTATCGTAAGCTTAATTCCTTGGAATGAAGTAAATGGTGTGCCAGAAAGTCCGTTTGTGATGGTTTTTAAAATGATTGGGATTCCTGGTGCAGACCATATTATGAACGCCGTTGTTATACTGGCAATTATCTCCTCCATGAATTCAGGGCTTTATGGCTCATCTCGCGTGTTATATACTCAGGCTGTGGATGGCCGTGTTCCAAAAATCTTTGCTCATTTATCGAAAAGAAAAGTTCCAGTATATGCGATTTTAATGTGCACGTTAGCTTTATATGTTGGTGTAATTATTTCCCTATATGCTGGAAGTAAGACTTTTGAGTTTCTAATGGGTTCTCTAGGATACACGGTGTTATTTATTTGGTTGATCATTGCGATTGCGCATCTGAAATCACGTAAAAAACAATCAGAAAAAACAAGTGCCTATGTAGTTAAATGGTTCCCTTACACGACATGGATTGCTATTATTGCGTTAAGTGCCATCCTGATTGGTATTATTTTTACAACTTCAATAATCGTAACAGGTATTACATTAGCTATATATATCTTTATTACGTTAACATACGTTTATAAAGGTCGTTATCATACAAATTAGGTTAAATATTAAAGTGATTTCATGATGTTTCGACTATTTTCATCTTGTTTTTCATAAATTATGCATTGCAGGCAGATTGTTCGCTCAAGGGAAATTATCCATGCTATACTACAAACATAGTAAGTTTAAGGAGGATTTCAAATGGCAATTGTACATGCAACAGATGCAACTTTCCAAGATGATATTAAAGAGGGGTTAGTGCTAGTAGACTTTTGGGCTGCTTGGTGCGGACCATGTAAAATGATTGGACCTGTACTTGAAGAAATGGATGCTGCAGGCAGTGCAGCTAAAATTGTAAAAGTAGATGTAGATAACAACCAAGGTACGGCAGCGCAATACCAAATCATGTCTATTCCATCTTTATTATTATTTAAAGATGGTGAATTGGTAGACAAAACTGTTGGCTTCCAACCTAAAGAAGCGTTAGAAGCATTTATCACAAAACATGCTTAATTTGTAAGAATCGAAAAGCTGAGCCATCATTTGATGTGCTTGGCTTTTTTTCGTTATATAATAAGCTAGTAGGAAACCTTATTCCGAAAATAGATAAAGGGGTACATTTTAAATTTTATCTTTTTATCTGCTCTATTTTTACGGGATAAAAATGGACGGGCACTATGTTTAACTAAGAGGGGGCAGGTTGCAATGAATGATTTAGTAAAACGAAAGCTGGATATTTTGCCCGATCAGCCTGGCTGCTATTTGATGAAGGATCGGCAAGGAACTATTATTTACGTAGGAAAAGCAAAAGTACTAAAAAATCGAGTACGCTCGTATTTTACTGGTACACATGAGGGGAAAACACAGAGGCTTGTAAGTGAAATAGAAGATTTTGATTATATTGTGACCTCCTCTAATATTGAGGCATTGATTTTAGAGCTTAATCTCATAAAACTTCATGATCCTAAGTACAATGTCATGTTGACAGACGATAAAACGTATCCGTATTTAAAAATTACGAATGAAAAACATCCTCGTCTTATCACGACACGAAAAGTGAAAAAGGATAAGGCAAAGTATTTTGGACCCTATCCCAATGCATATGCAGCAAGCGAAACAAAAAAGCTGCTGGATCGCTTATATCCGCTTCGAAAATGTGTACAATTACCTTCCAAGGTTTGCCTGTATTATCACATGGGTCAATGTATGGCACCTTGTGTGAAGGAGATTGATGCTCAAATTTATCAGAATATGATTGAGGATATGACCAAATTTTTAAATGGTGGTGTGGAGGCAGTCAAAAAGGAACTAGAGGTAAAAATGCTAGCCGCTGCTGAAAATTTAGAGTTTGAACGTGCAAAAGAATTCCGTGATCAGATTGCACATATTGATACAGTTATGCAAAAGCAAAAAATTGTCACAAGTGATACGACGAATCGTGATGTATTTGGTTATGCAGTAGAAAAAGGTTGGATGTGTGTCCAAGTATTCTTTGTTCGTCAAGGTAAGCTGATTGAGCGTGATGTCTCCATTTTCCCGATTTATCAGGAAGCAGAGGAGGAGTTTTTAACATTTGTTGGCCGATTCTACGGAAAGCTAGAGCATATTAAGCCAAAGGAAATTTTTATCCCACAAGCGATTGATGCTGCGATTTTAACAGAATTATTAGGTGTAAAGGTATTAACGCCAAAGCGCGGGCAAAAACAAGAGCTTGTTGACCTAGCTACAAAAAATGCTGAAATTGCAGTAGCTGCTAAGTTCCAGCTCATTGAACGTCAGGAAGAACGAACAATTGGTGCATGTGAGGCACTTGGTGAAGCGATGGGAATTTCTACACCTCTACGAATTGAGGCTTTTGATAACAGTCATATGCATGGAACAGATGCTGTATCTGCAATGGTGGTGTTTATCGATGGTAAGCCTGCAAAGAAAGAATATCGAAAGTATAAAACTCGTACAGCTGCTAAGCACGATGACTATGGGGCGATGCAGGAAGTAATACGTCGTCGTTACATACGTGTACTAAAGGAAGGATTGCCCTTACCAGATTTAGTTTTAATAGATGGTGGGAAGGGACAAATGGAAGTTGCACGAGAAGTATTAGAGGATGAGCTTGGGCTGGTCATTCCAATCGCCGGCTTAGCGAAGGATGAAAAGCATAATACATCACAGCTTTTATTTGGAGATCCGCCTGAAGTCATTGCGTTAAAGCGCACAAGTGATGGATTCTATCTATTGCAACGAATTCAGGACGAAGTACACCGCTTTGCCATTACATTCCTACGGCAGCAGCATGAAAAGCATGCCATTCAATCTGTTCTCGATCAAATTGAGGGCATCGGTCCAAAGCGAAAACAGCAATTACTAAAGCACTTTGGTTCTGTCAAAAAAATACGAGAGGCAAGTGAGCTAGCATTACAAGAGGCTGGGATGCCTGCTAACCTTGCTAATCATATATATACCTATTTTCAGCAACAGACATTGTCAAAGGATTAGACATATGCTAATGTTTAATAAAATACATTCACTATTTTAAGTGATGATAGAGGTGCAAGATTCAAAAGTAGTACATTAGAGGATGAACAAATCCTATGAAGATGTATGAAAGGGGAGCTTGCCGAAGTGGAGCATCGTTGTTTCCGATGCTGTGCTGGTTTTGCATTTAAGAAATGTAAGACTGTCGATTCTAAACGTTTCGGAGAGCTATCACACATGCGCAAGTTATTTTTATTGTACATGTATAGGCAGCTTTCACGTTATGTGAAAGCTGCTTTTTTGGTTTTCTAGCAGATACTCCGATTAGAAATGGCGTTAAATTAGGGATAGATGAAAAGGAGAAGAATCAGGATGGCAAGAATTGTAATGAAATTTGGCGGTGCTGCATTAGCTTCAACAGCACATATTTATGAGGTTGCGAAAAAGGCGATTAATGAAAAAGAAAAAGGTCATGATGTGGTAATTGTCACTGCAGCAATGGGGAATTCAGCGAAAGAATTAACGAAAATGGCACGAGATTTATCCGATGATGCGTCTAAGCGTGAATTAGATGTGTTGCGATCAACGAGCTCACAGTTAGCCAGCGCCTTAGTGGCCATAGCCTTACAGGAAAAAGGCTATGAGGCAGTGTCATTAACAGGCTGGCAGGCAGGTGTTCAGACAGATGCAATGCATGTTAATGCACGCATTGAGTATATAGACGATAGTCGATTAGAAGAGCATTTGGCACAGAGGCAAATAGTCGTAGTTGCTGGGGAGCAGGGGATTGATCATTTACAAAATATTACGACTCTTGGTAAAGGTGGAGCAGAAACGGCAGCTGTGGCCATCGCGGCAACACTGGATGCGGAGCGTGTTGATATTTACACGAACGTGGATGGTGTTTATACTGCTGATCCAAATTATGTAAACGGTGCACAAAAGTTAAAGAAAATTTCCTATGATGAGATGTTAGAGTTATCAAACTTAGGCGCACATATCTTACATCCACGAGCTGTAGAATTAGCAAAGAAGTTTCAAATACCAGTTATTATTCAATCATATGAAATAGATACAGTAGGTACTTTATTGAAGGAGGAAGTTGAAATGGAAAAAAATTTAATTGTACGAGGTGTTGCCTATGAATCAGATGTTATTCGTTTAACAGTAGGCTATGATGCTTATTCGGATGCTTCGTTGGCAGATATATTTACGATACTTGCAGATCATCGCATTAATGTGGATATCATCGTGCAAGCGATAATCGACGGTCTAAAACCGACTGTATCTTTCACGATTTTGAAAGAAGAGTTTGCAGAAGCTTTGCGTGTTCTAGAAGAAAGTAAACTGTCGCTCGGGTTTAGCTTTGCTGATTTTGAAGTTGGCTTGGCAAAGATATCTATTATTGGATCAGGAATGGCGTCTAATCCAGGCGTTGCTGCCAGAATGTTTGATCGTTTACGACATGAAGGCATCCCTGTTAAGATGGTCAGTACATCTGAAATTAAAGTGTCGGTTGTAGTGCCTCAAGACGACATGATTCATGCAGCTAATGCTTTACATGATGAATTTAATTTAGAGCAAGCACTTTATATGTAAGAATGAAAGGATGTGCCAATAGCCACATCCTTTCATAGTGTTGAAAAACTAAATGGTCAAGGGACTCTTTGTGAACACTACTAAGTCAAATGAAGGTGATTTCCGTT
>NZ_JBYTBB010000045.1:0-46834 GCF_058788755.1 Lysinibacillus sp. FW301-JW8 | reverse complement strand
TGCACTCCAATCAGCAATAGTGTAGAACTTTAAATATATTCTTCCCTCAAAAGTAAAGTAAAAGCATGTTACTCACCAACATTAAATGGATAGAATATTGGTACAATTCTACAGCTATTAACCTACATTTTATGCGTAAAACTACTTTGTAACTTTACATAAAGTACTGCTCTGCTTTCGCATAGAAAAATGTTATTAAAACTCCATTTTTGCACAATCTAGTGATGGGTAAGACTTCAAATTTATCACTATTTATTTGTGAAATGCCAGAAGAACATACTATGAGCAGTGGTTGATTGGAGTGTAGACTGAGTGACTCCTCGGGGATTCAGCGTCACAGATGAGACCCTGGAGCGAGCATATTAGGGGAACGAAGGCTAAAGGCATCACGTCCTGTGATAACGCCTTCGTGACCAACCTCCTGTTACCCCAAGCGGCTCATCGGGCGCCCCCAGGAAAGCACTCAGTCGGAACGGAGATCAACCCCTCGTTTTGAAAAAGGACTATACTTTTTAATTTGTCACCTTGATTTCATTGACATAATAGTATTTCAACAACATGAGAAACTGCATAAATTTTTATGCAGTTTTTTCTTTACTTTTCATCAGTTATTTTGTAAGCTAGAAACAACGTTAAAAGTGGTCTGACCACTTTTTGATAAGGGGAGTTAGTCGTATGGATAAAAAAACCGAACAAAAGAAAGTGTTTTTAGAAATCGTCCAACAATTACGTCAACTCATTAAAATAGAAAAAATACAAGCTGGTGAGAAGCTACCTTCCGAACGAGTTCTGTCAGAGCGTCTAGGTGTCGGGCGATCCTCTGTAAGAGAGGCATTGCGAAGTTTAGAATTGCTCGGACTGATTGAAACAAGACATGGCGGTGGTACTTTTCTAGCGTCCACACATAAACATCAGCTTGTAGAAATACTGTCGATGTTTATATTAGAAGATGAAAAATCAAAAAAGGATGTCGAATTAACACGACAAATTCATGAAAAGGAAGCTATCCGCGTAATAAGTTGTACAGAGATTCTTCGCACACTACCTGTGTGGGACAGTTTTTTTGTGAAACTAGAAATTGAAGGTACAGTTAATTGTCGAGATATTTTAAGAGAGCTAATAATAACGGCAGGAAATCGACTTTCTTTAAAAATCTGGTTTCAATTAGCAGCTTATGATGGTGACCGTTTAAATCGAAACTCAACAGAAGAGGAAAAATTAATCATTCAAACGATGTTGAAATCGATGCAGCTAGGCTATGAAAAAGAAGCATTAAAAGCTTACGAACAGTGGATGAATACTGAACAAAGCATTTAGACAACAAAGGGGGAGTCAAACATGGCAATACGTAGCTTATTTAGCGGTAATAAAAAAAAGAAAGAGAACGGACAAGAAAAGGCATTTCCAGAAGGACTGATGACAAAATGTCCTGAATGCCGCCATATTCAATTAACGAAGGAATTAGAGAAAAATCATAAAGTATGCACAAAATGCAGCCATCACTTCAAAATGACTGCACAGGAGCGTGTAAATTATTTCTTAGATGAAGGCTCATTTTTTTCTATGGATGATCATTTACAAACAAGTAATCCCCTTAATTTCCCAGCGTATGTGGAGAAAATTTCTGTAGATCAACAAAAAACAGGCTTAAATGAGGCTGTATTGACAGGAGTAGGTACATTAGACGGAGAAGAAATTGTCGTAGCAATTATGGATTCTCATTTCCGAATGGGCTCCATGGGCTCAGTAGTTGGAGAAAAAATTACACGTGCTGTTGAAAAGGCTACTGAATTACGTGTACCGTTTATTATTTTTACAGCTAGCGGTGGGGCACGTATGCAGGAAGGCGTTCTATCATTAATGCAGATGGCAAAAACGAGTGTGGCATTAAAACGACATAGTGACCAAGGTTTATTGTTTATTTCGATATTGACGCACCCAACAACAGGTGGTGTTTCGGCAAGCTTTGCCTCTGTTGGGGATATTAATATAGCAGAACCTCAAGCATTAATTGGCTTTGCTGGACGTCGTGTTATTGAAGAAACAGTTAGAGAGAAATTGCCGAATGATTTCCAAACAGCAGAATTTTTACTTGACCATGGTCAACTTGATGCCATCTTCCCTCGTAAAGATTTGCGAGATCAAGTAGCAGTACTTGTAAAAATGCATACGAAAGGCGGCGTACAGCATGTCTAAAAATTTAGCTTTTGAAGAACCAGTAATACAGTTACGAGAAAAAATAGATGAATTAAAATCAATAGCTGCTGAAGCAGATGTAGATATGACAGGTGAAATTGAAAAGCTTGAAATTCGTCTGACTCAGCTAGAGCAATCCATATATGCCAATATGAAGCCATGGGATCGTGTGCAGGTAGCTAGACATCCAGAAAGACCAACGACATTACAATATATAGAAGCAATGTGTGAGAATTTTATAGAATTACATGGGGATCGGACATTTGGTGACGATGCCGCCATTCTTGGGGGAATTGGATTTTTTGAAGGACAGCCGGTAACAATTATTGGACATCAACGTGGAAAATCTACGAAAGAAAATATTCGTCGTAATTTCGGTATGCCACACCCAGAAGGTTATCGAAAAGCATTGCGATTAATGAAACAGGCTGAAAAATTTAAACGCCCAATTATATGCTTTATCGATACAAAAGGTGCATATCCAGGTAAGGCAGCAGAGGAACGTGGCCAAAGTGAAGCAATTGCTAGAAATCTGATTGAGATGGCAGGCTTAAAAGTACCAGTGATCAGTATTGTTATTGGTGAAGGTGGTAGCGGTGGTGCACTTGCATTAGGAGTAGCTAATCGTGTCTTTATGTTAGAGAACTCAACGTATTCTGTTATTTCTCCTGAGGGAGCAGCATCCATCTTATGGCGTGATGGAAGTCTTGCGAAACAAGCTGCAGAGGCAATGCGTATAACAGCGCCTGATTTAAAGGAGCTAGGTGTCATTGATGGCATCATCCCAGAAATTACAGGTGGTGCACATCGCAATGTAGCGAAGCAGGCTCTTTATATAAAAGAATGTATAAGTGATACACTGAAAGCATTGAATTCTTTAAATGGCGAACAATTAGTTGAAGATCGTTACGAGAAATTTAAACAAATCGGTCAGTATACAGAAACAGAACTATAAATACTGATAAGAAAATATTTCTTGATTTGAGTTTTAGATCAAAACTTTTAGTTGAAAATCTGCTCGTAAAGAGATTATTTTCGTCTTTTAGTTGAAGAAAAGCTTTTATGATATAAGAAGATAGTAGCGCAAAAATAACGCCAGACTTCTTGAAAAAATGTTAGATTTCGGATGTTTTTGAATGGAAAGAGTGTGTGAAAGCGCATTCTTTTCATTTTTTATGTAAAAGTTATGTTTTTATAGTCTTAGAACCCTTACATAGTTTGTTTTTTCATGTTAATGTGAATAATAATAGTAACTGCAGGAGGTTCGACAATGAAAAAAATTGCCGTATTAACAAGTGGTGGAGATGCGCCAGGAATGAATGCAGCTATTCGTGCAGTCGTTCGTAAGGCAGCCTTTCATGGAATCGATGTTGTTGGAATTAAGCATGGCTATGAAGGCTTAGTAAAAGGTTACATGGAAAATCTTGATCTAGGTTCAGTAGGTGGCATAATTCAACGAGGTGGTACACAGTTAAATTCAGCGAGATGTCCTGAATTTAAAGAAGGAACAGTCCAACAGCGTGGTATTGACAACTTGCGGGCAGCAGGAATTGAAGGATTAGTTGTTATTGGTGGTGATGGTTCCTACAGAGGTGCTATGGATTTAGTGAAGAAAGGCTTCCCTGTTGTTGGTGTACCAGGAACAATTGATAATGATGTACCAGGCACAGAATACACAATAGGATTTGATACGGCACTAAATACAGTTGTAGAATCCATTGATAAAATTCGTGATACAGCGACCTCTCATGAAAACTCCTTTATTGTAGAGGTAATGGGAAGAGACGCTGGAGATATTGCTTTATGGGCAGGTCTTGCAGCAGGTGCTGAAACTGTTTTAATTCCAGAAGAAGATTATAATTTAGATGACATTGTGGCACGCTTAGATCGAGGAGCAGCACGTGGCAAAAAGCATAGCATTATTATAGTTGCTGAGGGTGTCATGTCTGGCAGTGATTTGGCAAAATTGTTAAAGGGAAAAACGGGGAAAGAGACGCGTGTTTCTGTTCTTGGTCATATTCAGCGAGGTGGTTCTCCTACTGCACGTGATCGTGTTTTGGCAAGTCAATTCGGTGCTCATGCAGTTGAATTACTAATGGAAGGAAAGTCTGGCAGAGCGGTAGGAATTCGCAATCATCAAGTAATTGACTATGATATGCCTGAAGCTTTCGAAAAAAATCATGAGGCAGATGTAAGTTTATATACATTAATGAAAGAACTATCAATATAATTTGGCATAAAAACGGAGTGGGCATAAAATGAGAAAAACTAAAATCGTATGTACAATTGGTCCGGCAAGTGAGTCGCCAGAAACCTTAGAAAAATTGATTGAAGCAGGTATGAATGTTGCCCGCTTAAATTTTTCACATGGTTCGCATGAGGAGCATGAGGTACGCATTAATTTAATTCGTGAAGTTGCACAGAAATTAGGGAAGCCAGTTGGGATATTACTTGACACTAAAGGCCCTGAAATTCGTACACATAATATGAAAAACGGAGAGCTACATTTAACAGCAGGTCAAGTAATTGATATTTCAATGACTGAGGTTGAAGGGACAGAGACTAGCTTCTCTGTCACATATGAACGCTTGATTGAGGATGTGGAACAAAATTCCATTATTTTGTTAGATGATGGTCTCATTCAGCTACGTGTCTTAGCAACAGATATGGAGAAAGGTCTTATCCATACAATTGTTGAAAATGCGGGTGTTTTAAAAAATAAAAAAGGTGTGAATGTACCTGGTGTTTCTGTTCAGCTTCCTGGAATCACAGAGAAGGACGCACAGGATATTTTATTCGGCATCAAGCAAGATGTAGATTTTATTGCAGCTTCGTTCGTGCGTCGTGCAAAAGATGTGCTAGAAATTCGAGAGCTGCTTGAACAAAATGGCGGAAGTCATATTCAAATCATCCCGAAAATCGAGAACCAAGAGGGTGTTGACAATATTGATGAAATCATCTTAGTGTCAGATGGATTAATGGTAGCTCGTGGTGATCTAGGCGTTGAAATTCCAGCTGAAGAAGTACCATTAGTACAAAAGAAATTAATTTTAAAATGTAATCAAGTAGGGAAACCAGTAATTACTGCTACACAAATGCTAGATTCAATGCAGCGTAACCCGCGTCCAACACGAGCAGAGGCAAGTGATGTAGCGAATGCTATTATTGATGGTACTGATGCTATTATGTTATCTGGTGAAACAGCAGCAGGTCTATATCCAGTGGAATCTGTACAAACAATGAATAAAATCGCACAGCATACAGAAAACTCTTTAGACTATAAGGCAATAGTCTCTATGCGTAGTCGAGAAAAAGAGGCAAATATGACAGAGGCTATATCTCAGGCTGTAGCGTATACGTCAATTAATTTAGGGGTAAAGGCAGTTTTAGCACCGACTGAAAGTGGTAATACAGCTAGAATGATTGCAAAATATCGCCCAGGTGTACCAGTTATTGCTGTAACGGGATCCTCAAATACAGCTCATACATTAACACTTGTTTGGGGAGTATATCCAGTTGTTTGTCAACGTGTGACAACTACAGACGAAATTTTAGAGCTTGCTGTTGATGAAAGCTTAAAGCATGGATATGTAACACATGGTGATGCAGTTGTTATTACTGCAGGTGTACCAGTTGGTGAAGCAGGTACAACTAACTTAATGAAAGTTCACATTATTGGAGATTTACTAGCTCGCGGTCAAGGAATTGGAAAAGCTTCAGTAGTAGGAAAAACGGTTGTTGCAAAAAATGCAGCAGAGGCACTAGCCTATGATACAGATGGTTGTATTATAGTAACGGTTGGGTCGGATCGTGATATGATGCCAGCGCTTGAAAATTGTCTTGGTTTGATTACCGAGGAAGGTGGACTTACAAGCCATGCAGCAGTAGTAGGTCTGAGCCTAGGTATCCCTGTTATTGTCGGAGTAAAAGAAGCAACAACTTTGATTCGTCATGGTCAAGAAATCACAATGGATGCAGAAACGGGCGTTATTTATAAAGGACATGCCAGCGTTCTTTAAGAAAGATAAAGAAGCTCTAGTGCAAACGACTGTACTAGAGCTTTATTCTAAACATAACGAAACACTTTTCATACATAAACATTCTTCATTCGCATCATGCTTGAATATAAATAGATTCATCTCTCTACATGGTGTTTCATTTGTTTTTTTAATGAAACAAAATGGGCTATAATAACGTATAAGAGGTATAGCTTTTTAGATAGAAGGGAGAAAAATATGAGAAAAGTTTTTCTTGGTTTCATTGTCTATGCATTAGCCGAATTGGCGTTATTAATAGTAATTGGTCAAAATATTGGTGTTTTCAATACATTATTGCTCATTGTTGCAACAAGTATTATAGGTATTTATGTAGTTAAAAATAAAGGTATGAATTCTGTGCAAAATGTTAAAAATACGATAGCACGAGGAGAGGCTCCAGGTCCTGCCTTAATTGATACTGTGTTAACATTCAGTGGTGGTGTATTATTAGCTTTGCCAGGATTTTTAACGGATTTGATTGGTTTGTTACTACTCATGCCTTTTTCCCGTAAAATGTTCCAACCAATCTTTTATTATTGGATGCGTAAAAAAATGAAAAAAGGTAACTTTATTATCGTTCAAAAATAGCATTTTCCTTTAACTTAACTGCCAAAAATAAAAAAATTGGGCTCAGTAAAATACCATAAAAACCAAATAATAAAATGGAGGCAGCACTGATGAAAAAGGTGTGGAAGGTACGTAATTGAAGCGTATTTGACCAAAGCATGGATTCAGCAAGCTGCCTTGTTAATTGAACGAATAAATATAATATTAAAATTGCGACACATAAAAAGGTATTGCCTGTGAAGTAAAAATAAATGCTCATGGGTACAAGAAATACACCAATGCCAAAGAATGGAAGCACATCTGCGAAGGCTACTATAAAAGCTTTAATGATAGCTTGTTCAAAGTTAAGCAGCACAAATCCTGCACATAGTATGAGCAATGTGATTGTGAAAAGCTGAAATTCCACAAATAGAAAGTAATGAAACAACTGCATTACTTTAGAAAAATGTGACTGCCACTCATTGCGATATTTTTTTGGCGCATATTGAAAAAACCAATAACGGGATTTCCGAGTTTCCAATAGGGCGAAATAGTATGCAACAAGGAATATAAATACTTCAATGACATGCTTCATAATTAATTGAAAAATATTCGCTATATAAACTAAAATCGAATCAAAAATAGACAACGATTTTTCCTTTAAAACTTGGATAAATATGGATTCATATTCATCGAAAAGTGGGAAATTTTGTAGTGTATCTCGGATTTCAGGAAAGATATGAATTACGCTATTGATAGATATAATAGCGAGAAAAAAGATACAAGAAAGTATCAAAATTTCCACGATAATTGCTGCAAGCCAATAAGCGATCCTACAATAAGTATGAAGGAATTTTATGATAGGATAAGTCGAAAAAGATAAAAAAATTGCAAGTGAAACGGGTAATACGAACCAAAGTATTACCAAATAGAATATAAAAAATAAAATACTTGTAGTTCTTTCGTATGAAAAATGCTTAATATTCCTCATTTTTACAAATTCACCCCATTTCAAAAGTTAAATTAATGTCAAAATATACAAAAATACCTCTTTAGAGCATATATATAATCGCTCGGGCGCCTTTTTCTTTATTTGGCGGATTTTCATTCACAAAGCTGTCAAAAATGATTATAATAGCAATGTAAGCGATTTACTTAATGGTTCATATGAGCAAAAAACGTAAATGTGACATACAAAATACATTTACAACCAAAAAAATAAGTATGAGGGAGCGATAATTATTATGTCAGCAACTAAAGGTTTGGAAGGTATCGTAGCAGCGGAATCTAAAATCAGTTCAATTATCGATGACACACTTACATATGTTGGTTACAACATTGATGATTTAGCAGAGAACGCGTCGTTTGAAGAAGTAGTTTATTTATTATGGCACACTCGTTTACCAAAAGAGGACGAGCTAGCTGAATTAAAACAACAATTAGCAGACAACATGACAATTCCGCAAGCAATTGTAGAGCAATTCAAAACATACCCACTTTCAACTGTACATCCAATGGCTGCACTACGTACTGCAGTATCTTTACTTGGTGTATTCGATGAAGAGGCAGATGTTATGGATCCAGAAGCTAACTACCGCAAAGCTATCCGTTTACAAGCTAAAATTGCTACAGTAGTTACTGCATTTTCACGTGTTCGTAAAGGTTTGGAGCCAGTTGCGCCAAAACCAGAATTAGGATATGCAGCAAACTTCTTATACATGCTTAAAGGTGAAGAACCAGCAGCAATCGAAGTTGAAGCATTCGACAAAGCATTAGTATTACATGCTGACCATGAATTAAATGCATCTACATTCACAGCACGTGTATGTGTAGCTACATTATCAGATGTTTATTCTGGTGTAACAGCAGCTATCGGTGCATTAAAAGGGCCACTTCATGGTGGTGCAAATGAGCAAGTTATGAAAATGTTAACTGAAATTGGCTCACTTGAAAAAGTTGAATCTTACATTCAAAATAAATTAGACAACAAAGAAAAAATCATGGGCTTCGGTCACCGCGTATACCGCAAAGGCGACCCACGTGCACCACACTTACGTGTAATGTCACAAAAATTAACTGAACTAACTGGTAAACCAGAGCTATATGAAATGTCAGTTAAAATCCATGACATGATTGTAGAACAAAAGAAACTACCTGCAAACGTAGACTTCTTCTCTGCGTCAGTGTATGATTCTTTAGGTATTGATCATGACCTATTCACACCAATTTTCGCAGTATCGCGTACTTCTGGTTGGGTAGCTCATATTTTAGAGCAATATGCTAACAACCGCCTAATCCGTCCACGTGCAGAGTATGTTGGACCAGGCATGCAAAAATATGTTCCAATCAGCGAGCGCTAATTTGGAAAATATGCTAGAATATTTGGGACTGTGTTACTGATAACACAGTCCTATGATTATGAATTTAGGAGGCAACAGCAATGTCAAACAAAATTGTAGTTGAAAATGGCGTACTTAATGTACCAAACAATCCAGTGATTCCTTTCATCGAAGGTGATGGAATTGGTCCAGATATTTGGGCTGCAGCATCTCGTGTAATCGACGCAGCAGTAGAAAAAGCTTACAACGGTGAAAAGAAAATCGAATGGTTAGAAGTTTTAGCTGGTGAAAAAGCATTCAACCAAACTGGTGAATGGTTACCACAAGAAACTTTAGACAAAATCAACGAATACTTAATCGCAATTAAAGGTCCTCTTACTACGCCAATCGGTGGTGGTATCCGCTCTCTAAACGTAGCATTACGTCAACAGCTTGACCTATATGTGTGCTTACGTCCAGTACGTCACTTTGACGGAGTACCTTCTCCAGTTAAACGCCCAGAAGACGTTGATATGGTTATCTTCCGCGAAAACACAGAAGACATCTACGCTGGTATCGAATTCGAATCTGGTTCTGAACAAGCTCAAAAAATCATCAACTTCTTACAATCTGAATTTGGTGTAAAACAAATTCGTTTCCCAGAAACTTCAGGTATCGGTGTGAAGCCAGTATCTAAAGAAGGTACTGAGCGTTTAGTGCGTTCTGCTATCGAATATGCAATTAAACATAACCGTCCGTCTGTGACATTAGTTCATAAAGGAAACATCATGAAATTCACTGAAGGTGGTTTCAAAAAATGGGGTTATGAATTAGCTGAAACTGAATTTGCTGATCAAACATTCACATGGAACCAATATGACGCTATCAAAGCTGAACAAGGTGAAGAAGCAGCAAACAAAGCTCAAGCTGACGCTTTAGCTTCTGGTAAAATCTTAGTAAAAGATTCTATCGCTGATATCTTCTTACAACAAATTTTAACTCGTCCAAAAGAGTTTGATGTAGTAGCTACAATGAACTTAAATGGTGACTATATTTCTGATGCATTAGCTGCACAAGTTGGTGGTATCGGTATCGCTCCAGGTGCGAACATTAACTACGTAACTGGTCACGCGATCTTCGAAGCTACTCACGGTACAGCTCCAAAATATGCTGGCTTAGATAAAGTAAACCCATCTTCAGTATTACTTTCAGGTGTATTAATGCTTGAACACTTAGGATGGCAAGAAGCAGCTGACATGATCAATACATCTGTAGAGAAAACAATTTCTTCTAAAGTTGTAACTTATGACTTCGCTCGTTTAATGGACGGCGCTACAGAAGTGAAATGTTCTGAGTTTGCAGATGAGTTAATCAAGAACCTATAATTTCTATTGTAATATAAAAATTATAGGTAAAGCGGATGCTTTATTCTGTCGATATAATTAGGGTAAAATGTATTTAGTTTAACTTCTTTCAGCAAAACTGAAAGAAGTTAAAGCCTCTGGCAGCTGTCACGAAATCGGAAAGGATTTCTTTGTGCAAGCACAAAGCCGATTCCGGACGCAATTATGTAGAGGCATAATTGATTAAAGCATTATGATGAACTTGATTAATCGAGGGAGGAGATATATTCTCCTCCCTTTTTTAAATATATAACCTAATTTTAAAGGAGCGTATTCAAATGTCTCTGAAACGTAAAAAAATCTCAGTAATTGGTAGTGGTTTTACAGGTGCTACAGCAGCATTTTTAGCAGCTCAGAAAGAACTTGGCGACGTCGTTTTAGTAGATATCCCACAGGCAGAAAACCCAACAAAAGGTAAAGCTCTAGATATGTGGGAAGCTGCACCAGTGCAAGGTTATGATTCATATGTGAAGGGTACTTCTAACTATGCAGATATAGCAGATTCTGATGTAGTCCTTATCACTGCTGGTGTTGCTCGAAAACCAGGGATGAGTCGTGACGATCTTGTTCAAATTAATCAGGGTGTAATGAAAGCTGTTTCTAAAGAAATTGCTGCTCACTCACCAAATGCAACGATTATCGTGCTCACAAACCCAGTAGATGCTATGACTTACACAGTTTACAAAGAAACTGGTTTCCCAAAAAATCGTGTTATTGGTCAATCTGGCGTACTTGATACAGCTCGCTTCTGTGCGTTTGTTGCTGAGGAGCTTAATATCTCAGTGAAAGACATTACTGGCTTTGTTTTAGGTGGTCACGGTGATACAATGGTACCACTTACTCGCTATTCATTTGCAGGCGGAATTCCATTAGAAACATTAATACCTGCTGATCATCTTGAAGAGATTGTTAATCGTACTCGTAATGGTGGTGCAGAAATCGTTAATTTGCTTGGTAATGGCTCAGCATATTATGCTCCAGCAGCGGCACTTGTTGAAATGGCAGAAGCAATTATTAAGGATCAGAAACGTATTTTACCATCTATTGCATACTTAGAAGGTGAATATGGCTACAATGATTTGTATTTAGGTGTTCCAACTTTACTTGGTGCGAATGGCATCGAAAAAATCTTTGAGCTAGAGTTAACAGACAAAGAAAAAGCAGCTTTAGATAATTCGGCAGAAGCAGTCCGCAATGTTATGAAAATTTTAGCTTAATAAAAAGCTTATGAAATCGAGTGGGAATCATTCCTACTCGATTTTTTTGTTTAGTAATAGTTCTATTAAGCATAAATCTCAGATAACTTGTTAAACCATATTTCTTCAATTGATTTGTACTAATGCATCGTATGCGTATCAGGAAAATGGTTATTCTGCTTTTCGTTGTACTTTTAGAATAAAATTGATACTATGAAGGTAGTATGATAGAAAAGGGGTTGGCGTATCTTTGCTTCAAAAAAACAGTAAGCTTGGTCTCACAATAGATGAAATTACAGTTGGCGAGAAGATTCATATTACTGAAAAGATAGAGGATAAGGATTTACTGCTTTATTTAGGCCTTACGAATGATAGTAATCCGCTTTATATTCAACATGATTATGCTGCGATGACACCTTTTCAAAAGCCAATCGTACCAACAATTATGTTAAATGGTATCATTACGTCAGCTGTGTCGAAGTACATTCCTGGACCAGGTGCACGAATTATTGAGCAGCATTTAAAATATTTAGGACCTCTCTTTCATTATGAATTATTTGATACGCTTTTAGAGGTAACAGAAATAAATAAGTTCCAAAATATAATTACTGTATCTGTTCATTCCTATAATGAGCAAAAACAGCTTGTGATTGAAGGAACCTTATTGGTGACACCACCACTTGCACTATAGACGTCTTGAGATTTGAAATGGGGGTTTCAAATCACTAACGGAGGCATTATTACATGACAAAAACAATTTTAGTTGTAGAAGATGAATTTTCTATTGCGACACTATTGAAATATAATTTAGAACAGGCAGGTTATGTTGTAGAAACAGCTGCAGATGGTCAAGAAGGATTGGATAAAGCAATTGACTTACAGCCAGATTTAATTCTCTTGGACTTAATGCTTCCAAGGCTTGATGGTATGGAGGTATGTAAACAAATACGTCAACAACGTATGAATACACCTATAATTATGTTAACTGCAAAGGATGATGAATTCGATAAGGTTCTTGGTCTGGAGCTGGGAGCAGATGATTATATGACAAAGCCTTTTAGCCCACGTGAGGTATTGGCACGAGTGAAGGCTGTGTTAAGACGTTTCACACAAAATGTTGTATTAGACGATAAAGATGAGCCTCAAGAGAAAATGTTTGAGTTCGGACAATTGCGTGTCTTTCCTGAGCGTTTTGAAGTATTTTTACAGGATGAAGCATTGGAATTCACACCAAAGGAATTTGAGCTATTGATTTATTTGCTTGAAAATAAAAATCGTGTTTTAACACGGGATCAGCTATTAAGTGCTGTATGGAAATATGATTTTGCTGGTGATACACGAATTGTGGATGTACACATCAGTCACCTTCGAGATAAAATTGAGGAAAATAGCCGAAAACCAATGTTTATCAAAACAATTCGCGGTCTTGGCTATAAATTTGAGGAGCCGAAGACAACATGAAATCAATGAGCAACCGCTTATTCTTGACATTCATGCTTTTACTCGGAACAATACTAGCTGTCCTAATGATTGTAATAGGTCAGCTTTTTCCCGTTTATATAGAGCAGTATAATGAACAGGCGAGCCTGCAGATGCAAGAATCAATCAATCAAGTATTGGATGAACGAAAGATTGAACTCTCTAAGGAAGATAGAGATGCCTTAAATACAGTCCAAAATGCAGAGGACCAGCGTTTAATTTTACCGAGTATTCACGCTCGATTATATGTGGTGCTCGTTATTCTTTTTACTATTGCACTAATTTTGATTGCAATTGTCAGTCGTTATATGATTCGAAATTTCACCGCACCAATCGATAATGTAACCGAAACAGCGCTGGAGCTGGCTAAAGGGAATTACCGTGCACGTGCCCATGAGAACGAGCAGGAACGTATGATGCCATTAAGTCATTCTATTAATATTTTAGCGCGTAATTTACAGGACATTACAACGATACGTGAAGTAGAAGAGGAGCGGCTAAAAACGTTAATTGAGAACATGGGAAGCTCGCTTATGATGATTGGACGTGAAGGTAATATATCGATTGTGAATCGTGTATTCTTAGAGCGTTTTGGAATGCAAATTGACGATGTTCAGGGGAAGGTCTTTCGTACAATAGGCTTACCTAAATCACTTGAGCAATTTATCGACCATGTCTTTTTAACAGAAATGCCTTATCGACAGCAAATTAAAATGGAAGTACAACAGGAGCTATACAATAAGGAAGTGTATGGTGCTCCTGTTATTGGCGATCATGGTCGCTGGCTTGGTGTTGTTATTGTCATGCATGATATTACAGAGCTTGTCCGTTTAGAGCAAATTCGAAAGGACTTTGTGGCAAACGTCTCCCATGAACTGCGTACACCAATTACATCGATTAAAGGATTTTCAGAAACTTTATTGGATGGCGCCTATAAGGATGAAAAGATGTTAATATCCTTTTTAGAGATTATTTATAAAGAAAGTAATCGTCTACAAATGCTGATTCAGGATTTATTGGAATTATCGAAAATCGAACAGCATGGTTTTACCGTGAATATTATGTCGATGGGCTTGCAGGACGTACTTATTCGAGGTGCGGAATTAACAGGGCCTCGTTTAGATGAAAAAAATATGAGCTTCCATGTGGATATAGAACGCGATGTTGAAGTGATGGGAGATGCCAATCGTATCATCCAAATCGTAACGAATTTAATTACCAATGCGATTACGTATTCTCCAGAAAATACAACTGTAACAATTCGTTTAAAGGAAAATGAAAAGTATGGGATAATTGAAATAGAGGATCAAGGAATTGGAATCGAAAAACACGAAATTGCTCGTGTTTTTGAACGATTTTATCGTGTGGATCGTGCCCGAAGTCGAAACTCTGGAGGGACAGGCTTAGGACTTGCTATTGTGAAGCATTTAGTAGAAGCACATCATGGACGTATTCAGGTAGAAAGTGAAGTTGGGGTTGGAACTAAAATGATTGTCATGATTCCGAAGAATTAACAATCTCTTTACAAAGGCAACATGTAACATTCACAAAGGGAGCTTATACTTATTTAGTAGAAACCCCCTATATAATCGACAAGTCTGTAAATAAAATATGTATCATTCATTACATTTTGATGGCGCTGCTTTGCACTCGCCAAGATAGAATCTATTGCCAAATTTTTTTGGTGATAGATTCTTTTCTGTTTTACACTGGACGAAAATAGGTGTAAAGTATAGTAGCATAAAGTTTAACTTACAATTTCAATGTTTAGTTGAACTAAATAATTGGGCTTTTATGGACAGTGAAATGAATACAGCTATTAAAAGATAAAGTATGATTCTCACTGTGTTTTCCTTAGAAGCTGGACAAAAATTGAGAGAAGGATGACCATGAAAATCGTCAAAAGTATCGTGCAAATTGGCTATCTTTATATACTATTATTTGTTGGAAATAGTATTGCACGCCTACTTCACTTGCCGATTCCTGGGAGTATAATTGGACTAGTTTTATTGTTTTTACTTTTGCAGTTTCATATCATTAAGCTTGAATGGATTGAGCTAGGAGCAGGATTATTGCTAGGTGAGCTATTGTTATTTTTCATTCCATCTGCAATTGGCGTAATCGATTATGAGGCTCTATTCGGTGTACAGGGTGTGAAGGTTGTGCTAGTGATTGTCGTGAGTGCTATTGTTGTCATGTTTACAACAGGCTTTACAGCGCAGTGGCTAGAGCAACGAAAAAAGGGTGATGCTGCATGAGTTTTTTCATTGCTATAGCAAGCTTAGTAGGGACCGTTGCCATTTTTTATGTGTGTAAAATGATTTATGTTAAATATAAAAAAGAGTGGCTAACGCCTATGCTAGTCACACCAATAATAATAATTTTACTATTATTATTAACAGGTACTTCCTATCAATCCTATAATGCAGGAGCAAATATTTTATCCAATTTATTAGGACCAGCTACAGTTGCATTTGCTGTTCCAATTTATAAAAATTTTAATTTATTAAAAAAACATGCTTTTGAAATCTTTCTTAGTATTGCTGTTGGTTCAGCCGTCGCTATTATCTCCTCATTTATGATGGCTTTAGTTGTTGGCTTAAATGATGAGCTTGTTCATAGCCTAGTACCACGCTCGGTTACTACACCAATTGCGATGGATATTTCTAATATGATAGGTGGCTCTCCTACCCTGACAGCCGTTTTTGTGATGACAACGGGAATATTAGGGAGTCTACTTGCTCCATTAGTTATAAAAGTGTGTCGCTTTCACAGACCTTCATCTAAAGGTTTAATGTTAGGAATGGGAGCGCATGGTACAGGTACCTCCAAAGCCTTTGAATTTGGTGAGCTCGAGGGTACCTTTGCCAGCCTTGCAATGATTGTAGCAGCCTTAATTAGCATCGTGCTATCCACAACATTGTTCCCAGCATTTGAACATCTAGTTGTTAATATCCTGTTGCCTTAAATGGTAACAGGATTTTTTATTTAATGTGGTATATGTCAAACTGCCTACAATAAAATATTAGTTTATTAAAATATTTTGAAACCTTTTAAAAAGTGTTCCGTATACAATAGTACTAAGCATAAGGGAGGAACAGACATGAGTGTGAAAAGGACACTAATGATGGTGGTACTTGGAATTTTCGGCATTGTTGCACTTATTGCTGTATTTACATCTTGGTACACAGTAGATGAATCAGAACAAGCAGTTGTTATAACATTCGGTCGTGCCGATGATACAGTAACAGAACCAGGTTTACATTTTAAATTACCTTGGCCTGTTCAATCAGTTGAGGTTTTATCAAAAGAAACATTTAGTTTACAGTTTGGCTATAAGCAAAATAAAAAAGGGGAATTGGAAGCTTATGATGCTGAAACGAAAATGATAACTGGAGACGAACATATTGTCTTAACAGATCTTGTCGTTCAATGGAAAATTACAGAACCGAACAAATTTCTATTTAATGCGCAAGACCCAGAAGAGATTTTACATAGCGCTACGTCGAGTGCAATTCGATCAATTATCGGAAGCTCCAAAATCGATGCTGCGTTAACAGAGGGAAAAGCGGACATAGAAGCAAACACAAGAACATTACTTGTTTCGCTTATTGAAAAATATGATATTGGAATAAGTATTTTGGGTGTTAAATTACAGGATGTAGAATTACCAAATGCTGATGTACGTGCAGCATTTACAGCTGTTACAGATGCACGTGAAATGAAAAATACTAAAATAAATCAAGCAGAAAAATATGAAAATCAACGTACAAATGAGGCAGAAGGGGAAAAAGACGCCATTATTTCGAAGGCACAAGGTGAAAAAACAGCCCGTATCGAGCAGGCACAAGGGGATGTAGCTGTTTTTAATAAAATGTATGAGCAGTATAAAGGAAATCAGCAAATTACACGTGAGCGTTTAATCTTAGAAACACTTGAGAATGTGTTACCGAAAGCACAAATTTACATGATGAATGATGATGGCAGCACAATGAAATACTTACCTCTTCAGGCACTGCAGCCCGTAGAACAAAAGCAAGAGCAGAAGCAAGAAGAGAAAAAAGAAGGGAGCGGTAACTAATGGATCAAAAAAATAAGGATCTTGAAAAATTCCTAAATTTTTTATCAGGCAAATCCAAAAATACTACTCCAAAAGAAGGAAATTCAGAGGATAATGTAATCAAGATGTCAAAAAAGGGTCCGATGAATCCAAAGAAATATATTTCCCTTGTTGTAACCTTAACAGCTGTTTTTGCCATTGCTATAATATTATTTGCAAATATTTATATTGTAAAAGAATCCGAGTATGCTGTAGTTCGACAGTTTGGGGAAGTAGTGAAATTTGAACGTGAGCCAGGTCTTAAAATGAAGGTTCCATTTATTCAAAGTGTAACGAGATTACCAAAAAACCAAATGACTTATGAAATATCGGAAGAGGAAATTAATACAAAGGATAAAAAGAGAATTATTATTGATAATTATGCAGTATGGCGTATTACAGATCCAAAGTTATTAATTTCAAATGCAGGTACAATTGAAAAAGTAGAATCTCGTATGGAAGAGTTTATCTATTCTGTTATTCGCTCTGAACTTGGGCGAATAGAATATACACAAATCATTAATGATGAAAACTCTTCTCGTGGGAGTATTAATGACCAAGTTACTGAACGTGTGAATGAATTACTTGCACAAGATAAATACGGCATAGAGGTTGTAGATGTTCGAATCCGTCGTATTGATTTGCCAAAAGAAAATGAGCAAGCTGTATTTACAAATATGATTTCGGATCGTGAATCAATCGCTCAAAAGTATCTATCAGAAGGTGATGCAGAGAAGCGTCGTATTGAAGCTCAAACAGATAGGAAAGTGCAAGAAATGCTGGCAACAGCTAAAAAAGATGCTGCATTAATTCAAGCAGAGGGAGAAGCGGAGGCAGCGAAAATCTATAATAAGTCATTTTCACAAGATCCTGAATTCTACTCACTTTATCGTACATTAGAATCCTATAAGAAAACTGTTGGTGAAGATACGGTTATTATTTTGCCATCCACTTCACCGTATGCAAAAATATTATCTGGCTATATCAAATGATTTTGTAATCCTTGCAGGGATTAAAATAAGAAGTCGCCTACCATTTTGGTGTGGCGACTTTTCTGTTTTTGATAATGTGTAAACTTATAAATTTTTATCCTCATTCAGCAGATGACTCCCACCTCTATAGGAAGTTAGATGAATGCGGTATTGGTTCCTATTCAGTGGGTGTCCAAACATCTACTAAATAGCGGAACTCAGTCTAAGAACGCCACGTCCTGTGGCAATTTATCTGTGCGAAAGCGAAGCGACAGCAACACACGACTGAGTGACCAACATCATGTTGCTGTCGCTGCGTTAGCACTACGCTTTCGCACAAAAAACATCTGTTGGCCTAAAGTCCTCGGCGGATGTAACAAATTTCCAAAAGAATGAATTGTGCGGGCACAATTCAAAATCTGAACGCAATTACGCCAAGGCGAAATTGATTAATATTAATTTGTAAATTAATAGAAATTTATAAATTTATATATCGTAGATTACTATTATCTGATAGAATAATGATGTTTAGAATGAAAAAATGGGGGTAATAGCTGTGAAATTACAAATTAGCACTTGGCTACAAAATTTAGGCATAGCCTGTAGTATTGCATCGTTGTTTACACTTTTCTTCCGTCTATCAGATTTTGAATGGATAACGAAAAGTGTTTATCATATACCAGTATTTTTTGTCACTTTGTTTTTATTAAGTCTAATTATCGCTGAGGATCTCCGAAAAGTATGTAAAAGAATATTTTGGTATGACAAAAGAAAGGTCAAGCGTCCTATTTGGCAAGTTGGTATTGGTTTTATTTTCTTTTTAGCACAAATTAGCACAGTGATGGTATTTAGTAAGGAGCTGACACAGCCACAATTGGGTGGGATGCCCTTATTTTTAGTGTTTGCTTTTATGAATGCGTTTATCTTAACGATTATATATGAAGAAATTTTTTATCGTACATCAAATTAATAGCATAAATCAATGAACTTTCATTCAAAAGTGAGATTCTTTTGAATGAAAGTTTTTTTTTATATTTTCTATTTGCTAGAGTACTCATTTTAAATATTAATACTGAAATCATTAACATTCATCAGTATTGTCTTTATTTTCTCTATAGTACATTTAGGAAGTAAGGTGATTTTTTTGTGGTTCATCCTCCCTGTGCAACCAGAGCTAAAGAGGGGAAATTTTTGGATTTCGAATAGCAACATAGGGAACTGAAAACAGTTGTGGGCTATTAGCGTTCATTTTTAAGAAAATTTATATTTTTTAACCTAATTTTAACCTTTATTATGTATGATGATTAGGATTTTCCAATTGTATATAACAATAAAAAATTTGGGAGGTATTGATGGAGAGGGTAGTTTTTTAGTAGTGCATTAACAACAGTGGGAAATGTTAAGTGGTACAGGGCAATCCTCTGCAAACATAAATCTTCAAGGCATGGATCTTAAATTGGTGTTACAGGCAGTTCAAACACATCGAGTGCAGATATTAGAGGAGCAGCTTAAATCTCAATTAAATAAGGTTCGACAAAGAAATTAACAAATCGCTGAGTTTAATGCACAGCCTGTAGAACTAAATAAGGAAAAAGCCGCTATATCTAAAGAAGATTAGAATATCATGCAGAGCTTGATAAACAAATCACCAACCTAAAAAATCAAATGGATGGCCAGAGTAACTCGCAGCAAATAGAGATGCTGCGTCTACAAAGCATGAGTAATAAACGTGATGAGGCTTTTGATGCAATGATGAATTTTATAAAAAAATGCAGGACAGTCGCTCATATATTATTAATAGTATGCGTTATGAGGTCATGGCTTTCTTGCTAGGAGGAAAATGATGAAAAAAAACAAGTTATTTATAGTAGCGGCAGCTACGGCGGTGGGAGTAAGTACTATAATAACAGGCACAAGCACTACAGTAGAGGCAGCAACGACCAATTTTTCAGATATACAAGAGACAAATAGTCATTATGCGGCCATTATGGATTTAGCACAGCGTAATATTATTCATGGTTTCCCAGATGGCACATTTAAGCCAAATGAGTCTGTCACATTTAAGCAAACGGCAAAAATCATTGCAGGTATACTCAATTTAGATGCGAGTGATGAACAAGAATGGGTAGCATTGCAAGCAGCAGGTCTTATTGATAGCACAGTAAACCCAAATGATCCTATTACTCGCAATGACATGGCAAAGGTCATTGCGAAGTCATTAGGGCTTACCGCATCTGGTAGTGTGTCAATACCCTTTACAGATGTGACTGCAGAACATCAGCAGGCAGTGACAGCATTATTTGAATATGGGATTACAAAAGGAACATCGGTTACTACTTTTAGTGGAGATAAATTTGTGACAAGAGGACAGCTTGCTTCCTTCATTGTAAGAGCTGAGCAGATCATAAAGCGAGCATCGACAGTTACAGGTTTTGCAGGGGCAACCGTTACAGTGGAGCGCATTCACAACAATCAGGTAACAATTGAAGGGCGAGAATGGCCGATTGGCAAGAATGCACAGACTATTTTAAATGATAAAAATGCTGCTGCTTTAGCAAATGCACAACTAGATGTTATTGTGGTGAATGGTGAAATAGCTGAGGTGTTAGCGATTGACTTAAACGTATCTGGAAGACAAGGTGCAAATGTTGTCTTAGATGGTGGTAATAGCTCTGTAGGCAATATCGTAGTTCATGCAGATTTTGTTGAGCTGAAAAATATGACCGTCACAGGGGATATTCGTGTCTTAGGGCGAACAACTTCTATAGCACTGAATCAGCTAAAGGTAAAAGGGGAGCTACTACTAGAAGAAGCTGAAACATCAAGAACGGCATCACTTACTAAATTAGCCGTTATTAATGAAAATGCTATTTCGGTAGAAATGACTAGAAGTGAATTAGTAGCTCTAATTGTAAAAGGAAGGGCATTTATTAATTCAGATTCACCGTTACCAGTCGTAACTCATCTAGGAAATGATTTACAGATTATTGCACCTAGTGTGAGCCTACTTAATTGGGAGTCTCCACCTGAAGGTTCACAATTAAGTGGAACAGCGAATATTGGAACGGTCATCATTGGTGCTGAGTATGATTTTAGGTTACAACAAATGCAACAGCAACTCGAAGCCAGTCAAGCCATTTTACGAGAACAGCAACAACTGCAGGAGCAGGCGAAAAAAGCAATATTGACTAGAATTAGTGATTTAACCACTCAAACAGTAGGCTTGCAACAGCAAATTAATGATTTAACAAAGGTAAAAAGAACACCAGTACAAGATAATCAATTAACGCTATTAAGACAAAAATTACAACAAATAGAAAATGAGCTACTTTCTCTAAGAGTACAATCAAACCAGCCGCAACCTAGCAATAACCCAGCAGGGATACCCAATTTGCCAGGATTTATCCCTTCAGTCGAACAAACAAAACAAATGGAAGAAAGAATACGACAGATACAAGAAGCGTCAAGAAAGCTGCAACAACAAAATGAAGACTATAAAAATCTAATTCAGACTGCTTTACAAATTAATGGAACATTAAACATTGGGAATATCATTGTACCATCACCTGCTGTTTCAACCTTCACTCTAGGCCCAAATGTACGCATTAATAATGTGATGACAGATATTTCTAGAGAAGCGCTACTTGCAATGTTTGCAAATGTTCGTCAAGGGCAAATTAAAACATTAACATCTGCTAAGGGGCAACAAACGCCTTTTAACTCAACGCCCTCGGAAGCAACAGATAGTGGTTCAAATAGTAACAGTGGTAGTAGCTCTGGTGGTAATAACACAGGTGGAGGAAATACAACAACTCCTGTAGATATGACAACCCTTAAGAAGATGATTAGTAATGCCAAGGAACGACATGCAGCATTGCAAAATGGAGATCAGGCTATATCTGAAAATGGTTACGAAATTCCACAGGCACGGCAATGGATACCTAAAAAAGCAACAGATGCGCTGCAAGTAGCAATTACTGAAGCTGAAGCAATGGTAACTAAAGCAGCGCAAGGACCTATGGTTTACCAGAGAGTTGCTTCTTTAACAAATACGAATATTTTACTTGCCAATACACAAACAGATATTAATCGTATGGCAGAAAAATTAGAGAAGTTGATGAATGTACAACCAATCAATGGGTTGAAGGAGAAAGCAACAATCCAACGTCTATTAAATAGCAAAGAGATTACGAGTATCCCAGACATTGAGGAACTGACTGTAGGTAGGGTATATGAAGCGATAGAACAAATGTTAAGGGACGAATTCGAACTAGAACAAGAGCCTTTAACTATTGAGGAGGAGGAATTGATTCTCGCAATGTTAAGGGAGTTTAAACTCAATATTCAAATCATTGACAATCAAGTAACAATTCCATTAAATGAAACTATTTCATATACAGATCCTGTGACAGGGCAAACATCAGAGCTTGTACCAGCAATATCAGCACAATTGACAATTGTTCAACCACTACCGCTTGTTATTAATGAAGTCTCTTATGTAGATGCTGAGAATATAAGACTAACATTCACTTCAAATATCGAGATACCAGAAGGGGAGCAATTTATATTTATGATAAATGATTCATTAACCCCGCTTTATGGAACAGTAAGTAGCAGTACAGATAATAGTGTAGTCATTCGAATTGATGGTCCTGTCCCATTATTTGCAACCTTTATCCATATTGAGCGTGAAAGTAAACCTGAATATAATCTTTTGAAAGAACCATTTACAATGGAGAACACAAACGTTTAATAGTAGTAAATAAAGTCAATCGCCATGAGCGGTTGGCTTTTTTGCCTATGGGTAGCAATACTGAAGGACTAGATAGCACTAAGAGTAATTGTTTAAAGTTACAATAAGCTTTTTTTGAGTGAAATGCATTGTTATTGTTGGCAAAATGGCTGTTTTCCCGATAAAGTAGAAGGAAGAGGCATTTTCAAACATACGTTTTCGTTTTACAATTAAGTAGAAGACAACGCAGGAGGATAAAATCATGACAAAGGAAAAATTACTATTATTGGACGGTAATAGTTTAGCGTATCGCGCGTTTTTTGCGTTGCCATTGTTAACGAATGATAGTGGCATTCATACTAATGCTGTGTACGGCTTTACAACAATGCTACAAAGAATATTAGAGGAAGAACAGCCAACGAAAATATTGGTTGCTTTTGATGCTGGGAAAACAACATTCCGTCATGAAACCTTTACAGAATATAAAGGTGGGCGTCAAAAGACACCACCAGAATTATCGGAGCAATTCCCTTATTTACGAAAGCTTATAGACGCATATGGTATTAAACAGTATGAGTTAGAGCTATATGAAGCGGATGATATAATAGGGACACTTGCTAAAGAAGCTTCATCACAGGATATCAATGTCATCATTGTTTCAGGAGATCGGGATTTAACACAGCTCGCTACTGAGCAGGTAACTGTGTACATTACTAAAAAAGGTATCACTGAAATTGAGAAAAATACACCAGCTTTTATTGAAGAAAAATACGGTTTAACCCCTCAACAGATTATTGATATGAAAGGCTTAATGGGGGATGCTTCTGATAATATTCCTGGTGTACCCGGAGTCGGGGAAAAAACGGCTGTTAAATTGCTGAAAGAGCATGGTTCAGTAGAGTCGTTATATGCTGCGATGGATACATTGAAGGCTTCTAAAATGAAAGAAAAATTAGTAGCCAATGAAGATCAAGCAATCATGAGTAAAAAGCTTGCAACTATCTTTACAGATGCACCAATAGAGGTTGCACTTGCTGATCTTGCTTATACTGGTCCGAATGAAGAAGAGTTAATGAATGTTTGGCGGGAGCTTGGCTTTAAATCACTGCTAGATAAAAGTGACTTTTCTGTCCAAGAAGAAGAACAAGCACCATTTGACTATGAAGTTGTGCAGGAAGTAAAGCCAGAACACTTAAAGGATGTTATGGCAGTGCATTTGGAGCTGGAGGACGAGCATTATCATACATGTCAGCAACTTGGCATTGCTCTAACAGATGGGGAGAAACCAATTTATGTACCTTTTGATAAAGTAGCTAAATCTGATGTTCTTCGTCTATGGCTAGAAGATGCGACAAAAATGAAATATATGTCAGATTCTAAGGCAGCCCAAGCAGCATTAAGACGTGCGGGGATTCGTTTAGCGGGTATTGATTTTGATTTATTGCTTGCTTCTTATATCAATAATCCTGGACTAAGCGGAGATGATGTGGCGACACTTGCGAAGGAGCTTGGCTATCGTGATGTGCAGGCAAATGAAACCGTTTATGGTAAGGGAGCCAAGCGAGCTATACCTGACATTGATGCACTAGCCGAGCACGCTAGCCGCAAAGCCTTTGCTGTGTGGTCATTACAGCCTAAGCTTGAATCTTTGCTAAAGGAAAACGAACAATTTGAGTTATATAAAAACCTTGAACTCCCACTAGCTTCTATACTAGGTGAGATGGAAAGTGAAGGAATTACAGTTAATCGTGCGACGTTAGAAAAAATGGGACAAGAGCTTAATGACAAATTAGTTATTATTGAGCAAGAGATTTATGCGGAAGCTGGTGAAGCCTTTAATATTAATTCACCAAAGCAATTAGGCGTAATTTTATTTGATAAGCTTGGACTGCCAGTTATTAAAAAAACAAAAACAGGCTACTCAACGGCGGCAGATGTATTAGAAAAATTAAAATCGGAGCATGCGATTATTGAGCATATTCTTTTATATCGTCAGTTAGGTAAATTACAATCAACCTATATTGAAGGCTTGCTTAAAGAAATTCATCATGAGGATGGCAAGGTGCATACCCGCTTCCAGCAAGCATTAACGGCTACAGGACGTCTAAGCTCTACGGATCCAAATTTGCAAAACATTCCTATTCGTTTAGAGGAAGGGCGCAAAATCCGTCAAGCATTTGTACCATCAAAAGAGGGCTGGATACTGTTTTCTGCTGACTACTCGCAAATCGAATTACGTGTTCTGGCACATATGTCAGAAGACAAAAATCTTGTAGAGGCCTTCCGTGAAGGGATGGACGTTCATACACGTACTGCTATGGATGTATTCCATGTATCATCAGATGAAGTTGATAGTAATATGCGTCGTGCAGCGAAGGCAGTTAACTTTGGGATTGTCTATGGAATCAGTGATTACGGCCTATCTCAAAACCTAGATATTACACGTAAGGAAGCAGCGACATTTATTGAAAAATATTTCGCAAGTTTCCCAGGTGTTAAACAGTATATGGATGATATTGTGCAGGATGCGAAGTTTAATGGTTATGTCACTACGATTTTAAATAGACGTCGATATTTACCTGATATCACGAGCTCCAATTTCAATATTCGAAGCTTTGCAGAGCGTACTGCCATGAATACACCTATTCAGGGAAGTGCTGCGGATATTATTAAAAAAGCAATGATTGATATGGATGCTCGCTTGAAAAAAGAGAATATGCAGGCAAAGCTTCTATTACAAGTGCATGATGAATTAATTTTTGAAGCACCTAAGGAAGAGATTGCATTGCTTGAAAAAATTGTTCCAGAGGTTATGGAGCAAGCCATAGAGCTCACAGTGCCGTTAAAAGTGGACTTTAACTATGGAGCAACTTGGTACGAAGCAAAATAAGGAGGGGTTCAAATGCCTGAATTACCAGAGGTTGAAGGTGTCGTCCAGGCATTAAAACCTAAAATTGAGGGACGCACAATCCAACAGGTGCAGCTATCTGAGGTGATTCGTTTTTCCTTTGGAGAAGGAAAACAATGTATTGTCAAGCAAGCTGAGCCTGATGCTTTTGAAATGTCCTTAACTCAAATGACCATTACAAAAATCGAGAGACGTGCAAAGTATATCTTTTTCCATATGCTGAAAGAGAATATACCTTATGTGCTTGTTAGTCATTTAGGGATGACAGGTGCATGGTTCGTGGTAAATTCGCCAGAGGAAATCAATGAAGCGAAATTTCAAAAGCATATACATGCAACTTTCCAAATGGCAGATGGCGGTTATTTAATTTATTCAGATATTCGTCGTTTTGGTGAACTTCGGTTTTTAGAAAAAATTGAAGACCATGTACCGTTAACAAAAATGGCACCAGAGCCATTCGATGAATTAGCTTGCGATTATTTTATTGCGCAATCAACATTACCGAAATATGAGAAAAAATCCGTAAAGGAAGTCATAATGGATGGACAGGTAATTTCGGGTTGTGGCAATATTTATGCAACTGAGGCATTATTTGCTCAAAGAATTCACCCAGTTCGCAAAATGAACCGTATTAGTGAAGAGCGTAAACGAGCACTATTTGAAGCGATTGTTACTGTTTTGCGCCAAAGCATTGACGCAGGAGGTTCAACGATTTCAGATTATCGTAATATTAATGGTGAGGCTGGAAGCATGCAGAATCGACTGCAAATGTATGGGAAGAAGATGTGTCCAGTGTGTGATACAGCAACGAGCCAAATGACGATTGGTGGGCGCACGTCCGTCTTTTGCCCAAATTGTCAACATTAAAGGGGATTAAGCGATGATTATCGGATTAACAGGAAGTATTGCGAGTGGAAAAAGTACTGTTGCGAAAATGATAACGGCTCTTGGTTTGCCAATTGTCGATGCAGATATTGTAGCACGCGATGTTGTGGAACCAGGAGCGGAGACACTAACATTAATCGCTGAGCAATTTGGACAAGATATTTTGCTGGAAGATGGCACTTTAAATCGTGTTAAACTTGGTGATATTATTTTCCATGAGCCTGCAAAGCGCAAAATTTTAAATGATATTATGCATCCAGCTATTCGTCAGGAAATGCTGCGCCAGCGCGATGCCTATTTAGAGGCTGGTAACAAGCATGTAGTGATGGATATTCCACTCCTATTTGAAAGTAAGCTACAGCATTTCGTTGAGCGAATCATTGTGGTTTCCGTGAGTGAGGAAGTTCAGCTTCGTCGCTTAATGGAACGCAACAATTTGTCGAAAGAGGATGCATTAGCACGAATGCATTCACAGCTCCCGATGTCCGTGAAGGAAAAGGGAGCAGATGCAGTAATTTACAATAATGAAAATTTAGAACAGACCGAGGAGCAACTGAAAAAAATCCTTGAAAAATGGGACGTTTTAGAAGTGAATTAAAGTACCTGTAAATAAAGACATTTTTTCATTATTTGATGCGTAGCAAGCATATCTTGCTATGCATTTTTTATGTTTGCTTACGCCATAATAAGGACAAAATTTGACAAAATTATTTTTCAGAAAATAAGAACTTTAATATTATGAGTATATAATGTTCATCTTTTTTAAAATTGTGTTATACTAATCACCATAAAGTATATAATTAATATGAGTATGTACTCACAGGAGGATTTTATAAATGACAGTATCAATTGCTATTAATGGTTTCGGACGTATCGGACGTATGGTTTTCCGCCAAGCGATCGTACAAGAAGGTTTAAATATTGTTGCTATTAACGCGAGCTATCCAGCAGAAACGTTAGCACATTTGATTAAGTATGACACAAATCACGGAACATTTGAAGGTACGGTTGAACCAGCAGGAGATGCTTTAATTGTAAATGGTAAACGTGTTCAAATTATTAGCGAGCGTGACCCATTAAAATTACCATGGGCTACAATGGGTGTAGGTATTGTTATCGAAGCAACTGGTAAATTTAATGATCGTGAAAAAGCAGCGCTGCACTTAGAAGCAGGTGCAAAGAAAGTTATTTTAACAGCACCAGGTAAAAACGAGGACGTAACAATTGTTTTAGGTGTAAATGACGATAAACTTGATATTGCAAAACATGATGTTATTTCAAATGCTTCTTGTACAACAAACTGCTTAGCACCAGTTGCTAAAGTATTAAATGACACATTTGGTATTGATAATGGCTTAATGACAACTGTCCATGCCTATACAAATGACCAAAAGAACTTAGACAATCCACATAAAGATTTACGTCGTGCACGTGGTTGTGCGCAGTCAATCATTCCAACATCTACAGGCGCTGCAAAAGCATTAAAATTGGTATTACCAGAATTAGAAGGAAAAATTCATGGCATGTCACTTCGTGTTCCAACACCAAACGTATCTTTAGTGGACCTTGTAGTGGATTTAAACACAGATGTAACAGTAGATTCTGTCAATGCTGCATTTGTAAAGGCTGCTACTGAGGGACCAATGAAAGGGATTTTAAACTTCTCAGTTGAGCCTCTAGTATCTTCTGATTACAATACAACAACTTACTCTTCTACAGTTGATGGACTTTCGACAATGGTAATGGGTAGCCGCAAAGTAAAAGTACTTGCTTGGTACGACAATGAATGGGGTTATTCTGCACGTGTAGTAGATCTTGTGAAAAAAGTGGCAAACGCTTTAGAAACAGTTAACGCATAATAATTATACTGAGCACATTGAAATCCAAGTGGTTTCGATGTGCTTTTTTGTTAGAGTTATAGTTTCTTGGATTAGCTTTAAAAGGAGATTTCCTTTAAAAATTGTTGGCATCTATACTTGTACTTTCTGCTTTCAGGGTTTATCATGAGCACACTAGCGTGAATGCGCTTTTCTTACATGTGGGAAATTTGTTATAATAAGAATATTAAATTGTTGTGAAATCAGGAGAGTAATGATATGAGATGTCCATCTTGCCAATTTAACGGAACACGTGTAGTGGATTCGAGGCCAGTAGATGATAATAAAGAAATTCGTAGACGTCGTGAATGTGAGTCATGTGGCTTCCGCTTTACAACGTTTGAAAAAATTGAAGAGACACCACTTGTTGTTGTAAAAAAAGAAGGTTCACGTGAGGAGTTTAGCCGTGAGAAGGTACTTCGTGGGCTTATTCGTGCTTGTGAAAAACGTCCAGTTGCTCTAGATGTACTTGAGGGACTAGTATTATCGATTGAAAAAGACCTTCGTCGTATTGGTAATTCAGAAGTACGCTCTGAGGATGTTGGGGAAATGGTAATGGACCGCCTAGCGAAAATCGATGAGGTTGCTTATGTCCGCTTTGCATCGGTTTATCGTCAATTTAAGGATATCAATGTCTTTATTGAAGAAATTAAAGACATTATTCAGCGTCAGACAGAGCAAAAATCTTAAGAAATACAGAGAGGATGAATGTCGTTGATTCATTTGTATAAGGAGTTGCAGCCTGCTGATTCTTTTGACATTCGTTTACCTCATGCATTATCTACACAGGAACGTCAATTAGTGACATTATTTTATCAGCCATTAACCGGAGCAGAGCCGATTAGCCTTTATTTAACACTTTGGGCAGAAGCCGAGCAAATACCATATCAGCAAATGACACATTATTATTTAATGAATGTTTTAGGGCTTCCGATAGGTAAAATATTCGAGGCACGAATAGCGCTTGAAGCGATTGGCTTATTACGTACATGGAAGAAAGAAAATGCGGGAGAGCGAAGCTTTTTATATGAACTGATACGTCCACTTGATGCAGATAGCTTTATGAAAGACCCGCTGTTATCCATGTTTTTATTTAGTAAAATAGGAGAGCAGGCTTATCGGAAGCTGCGCCAGCGCTTTATAGCTCCTGCAAGAGATGCAGAATTTAAAGATGTATCTCGTGCTTTTGTTGATGTTTATATGCCTGTAAATTCAAATATTCCAGATGACTTACAAGCTAGTAACAGCAGCAAGGATACTCAGTCAAAAATATATCCATTTTATTTTGATCAGTTTGATTTTGAGCTTCTTAAAGCAGGGTTATCGGAGCAATTAGTGCCTGCCAGTTTGCTAACGCTTGAAGTACGTGAAAATATAGCGAAACTAGCATTCTTATATCACTTAACTGCACTGGATATGCAAAAAGTAGTGATTCTTGCTTTGGATGATGACTTAGGCATTTCACAGGAACGATTGCGTAAGGCCGCTGCAGATTTTTATAAGCTAACAGTATCAAAAGAACCGCCAAAGTTAGCTAGAGTCACTGAGCCATTAACTCTTAAAGAAGAAGGGCAAAAAACAAGGGATTCGGAGCTTCAGTATTATTTAGAGACGACTCCACCAGTACAAGTTTTACGGGATATAAATAATGGTAAAGAACCTTTACAAACTTCCGTGCAGCTTGCTGAAAATCTAATAGTTCAACATGGAATGCCAGTTGGCGTTGTTAACGCTCTTTTGGAATATGTTATGCTCACAACTGATATGAAGCTACCTAAAAAGTATGTGGAGACGATTGCCGATCATTGGGTACGCAAAAATATACAAACAGCTAAGGAAGCAATGGAGCTCGCACGTCAGGAGCATGATAAATACACTACTTGGAAAAACAAGCCACAAACAACAAGTAAAAGTAGCCAAAATGTCAAAGGACGTTCAGGAAAGCAACGCGAAGAGAAGGTACCCGAATGGTTTTACAAACGTAACGAGCAGCAAGAGGAAAGCACCTCAAGTACGATAGATTTTGAAAAAGAACGGCAAAAGATATTAGAAATGTTAGGGAAAAGTGATAAGTAGGGAGGGTGAACGACAATCGAACAAATTAATGGACCATTAAAAAGAGCAGTTAATGTACCGTCATTTCAAGAGCGTTATGAAGCGATGCGTCGAGAAATTTTGGAAAACCCTCGTGTGCAAGATTTTTTAGCAGCGCATGCAAAAGAGTTAAGCTATGATTCCATTGAGCGTAATTTACCGAAGCTTCATGAATTTATAAGTCAATCTACTGTTTGCTGTGGCTGTGACAATACGGATCATTGTACAAACTATTTAAAAGGTTTTATACCAACTTTACGTGTAGTTCGAAATACAGTTGAAATGGATTATGTGCGTTGTGAGCAAAAAATACGTGAGGATGAGCACCGGAATGTAGCCAATATGATTGCGAGTATGCATATGCCTAAAGATGTGCTCCAAGCAACAATTCAGGATTTAATGATTGACGACGAATCTCGCGTTATGATTGCACAAAAAGCGGCACAATTTGTCAAGACTTCAGTGGAATCAGGGAAGCTTCCCGCAAAGGGCTATTATTTATACGGAAAGTTTGGTGTAGGAAAATCCTTTGTATTGGGCGCCTTGGCTAATGAATTAGCCTCTATAAAAATCCGTTCAGTAGTTGTTTTTGTGCCTGAATTTTTACGAGAAATGAAAAATGCCATTGGCGATAATACATTGAATGAAAAAATAGACTATGTGAAAAAGGCACCCGTGCTTATGCTTGATGACTTAGGAGCCGAAACAATGACCGCTTGGACAAGGGATGAAATTTTGGGAACTATTTTCCATTATCGTATGGCAGAGCAATTACCAACATTTATAACTTCAAATTTTAATTATGATGAACTGGAACACCATTTAGCACAATCACAAAAAGGTGATATCGAAGTTGTCAAAGCAGGACGAATTATGGAACGTATAAAAGCTATAACGGAGCCAATTGAAATGCGCGGCAAAAATCGACGGATGTAAGATTGCCAGTTGCATTTTACGACAATCGAGCGTATACTGTCTCATATAATAATTAACTTCTTTCAGCAGGCTGTGCAAACACCCGCTGAAAGAAGTTAATGCCTCCGGCGGATGTCACGGAATCGGAAAGGAGTACTTTGTGCAATCACAAAGCCGATTCCAGATGCAATTATGCCGAGGCATAATTGATCAAAAAATGCATTGATGAGGATAAGAATTTTGTGTATCAACTTTTTAGAGAGGGAAGTCATTGGCTGTAAGCTTCCTAGTATGAGCACATCATTTACTACCTGCTGAGCAGCGAAAGGGATAATCTTTCGCCGGTCCCTAGCCCGTTAGCTAGCCTTGAGCTTCGTCTGACTATTTATAGAGTCGGAAGGAAGAAGGGTGGAACCACGAGCATACGCTTCGTCCCTTTTGTGAGGGACGGGGCTTTTTTATTTTTTAAGATTATCGTGCTTGAAAAAGAGGGATACTTGCTCAAGCTGAGTGAAAGATGTTCATTGTAGTGATGTTTCTGCTCAGTTTTAGGGAACGCTCAAAAAAGGTTAACCTCGCTCAAAATCGAGATAGAAGTTGCTCAATAAAAGCGTGGATATGCTCAAATCAGACCAATAGCCGCTCAAAAAGCAAACCCGCTTAATTCAGAGTCAAGAAGGCTCTGTTTCTCATCAATCATTATGTATTTTATAAAAACTGAGGAGTGCAAAGAAAATGTCAGAAATGATTAAATTAACTTTCCCAGATGGCGCTGTGAAGGAATTTGCAAAAGGTACATCTACTGATGATGTAGCATTATCAATCAGCCCAGGACTTCGTAAAAAAGCATATGCAGGTAAAGTAAATGGTGTCTTAGTCGATTTAAAAACACCAATTGAAGAGGATGCTACAATCGCAATTATTACACAGGATGATGAGGAAGCACTGGAAATCTTACGTCACTCTACTGCACACTTAACAGCACAAGCGATTAAACGATTGTTCCCAGATGTAAAACTTGGTATTGGTCCAGTGATTGAAGGGGGCTTCTACTATGATATTGATGCTCCAACACCAATCACTGCCGAAGACTTACCAGCCATCGAAAAAGAAATGAAAAAAATTATTGCTGAAAACTTAGAAGTTGAACGCAAAAATGTAAGTCGTGCAGAAGCCCAAGCAATCTTTGAAGAAATCAGCGATGAATATAAATTAGAATTATTGGAAGCAATTCCTGCAGATGAGCAAGTATCTATTTATTATCAAGGGGAGTTTTTCGACCTTTGCCGTGGTATTCACGTACCTTCCACTGGTAAACTTCGTGAGTTCAAGCTTCTTTCATTAGCAGGTGCTTACTGGAGAGGGAATTCTGATAACAAGATGCTTCAACGTGTTTATGGTACAGCATTCTTCAAAAAAGAGGAGTTAAAACACCACCTACAAATGCTAGAAGAAGCAAAAGAGCGTGATCACCGTAAAATCGGGAAAGAATTAGAATTATTCACGACTTCTCAAAAAGTTGGTCAAGGCTTACCACTTTGGTTACCAAATGGTGCAACAATTCGACGTGTTATTGAACGTTATATTGTTGATAAAGAATTATCGCTTGGCTATAAGCATGTTTATACACCAGTATTAGGTTCCAAAGAGCTTTATCAAACTTCAGGTCACTGGGATCACTATCAAGATTCTATTTTCCCACCGATGGAGATGGACAATGAGACATTAATTATGCGTCCGATGAACTGTCCTCACCATATGATGGTTTACAAAAATAGCATGCATTCATATCGTAACCTGCCATTACGTATTGCAGAGCTTGGTACTATGCACCGTTATGAAATGTCAGGAGCTGTTTCTGGCTTACAACGTGTACGTGGGATGACTTTAAACGATGCCCATATCTTTGTTCGCCCTGACCAAATTAAAGCGGAATTCCAGAAAGTTGTGCAGTTAATTTTAGAGGTTTATAAAGATTTCGACTTAAATGATTATTCATTCCGTTTATCTTACCGAGACCCAGCAGATACTGAGAAATACTTCGATGATGATGAAATGTGGGAAAAAGCACAAAGTATGTTAAAAGAAGCAATGGATGAGCTTGGTTTAGACTACTTTGAAGCGGAAGGTGAGGCGGCATTCTATGGTCCTAAACTTGACGTGCAAGTAAAAACAGCAATTGGTAAAGAAGAGACTTTATCGACAGTTCAATTAGACTTCTTATTACCTGAACGATTTGATCTAACTTATGTTGGGGAAGATGGTAAACCACATCGTCCAGTCGTTATTCACCGTGGTGTAGTATCAACAATGGAACGTTTTGTTGCCTTCTTAATTGAAGAATATAAAGGCGCATTCCCAACTTGGTTAGCACCAGTTCAAGTAGAAGTGATTCCAGTATCGAATGAAGCTCACTTCGACTATGCAAAACAAATTGAAGAGCAATTAACAGCGGCTGGTTTACGTGTGGAAATGGATGATCGTGAAGAAAAATTAGGCTATAAAATCCGTGAAGCGCAAATGAAAAAAATCCCATACATGCTTGTCATCGGTGACAAGGAAGTAGAGGCTAATGGTGTGAATGTACGACGTTACGGCTCTAAAGATTCAGAAACAATTAGCTTTGAGGATTTCTTAGCAAACATTAAAGCAGAAATTACAAAATAACATCTATATAGAAATGGCTGGGGAATTTTTATAGAAATGTCTTACCCATTACTATGAATAGCCCCAGCTAGTAACTTAGGTGTTTAGATTAAAAATGATTTGGCTATTTTATTAGAATAAGCTAAATTAACATTTGACAGCTTATCCTATACATGCTAATATAATTAAGGTTAATGAATACAAAGTTTGTGGTTGAAGTAGAGGCTGCCCGCTTCTCACCTGATACAACGCTTTAAAAGCTGTGAACAGGTATGACACGTTGAATTGTTTTGCGCAGACTTGCGCATGCACATATAGCGGGCGGACATCTTCAAAGTGTCCGTCCTTTTTTTATGGACATGACAAGAGGATGTACCGTTCAACCGGGCAAGGCTTTGCCCAAACCATGTATTCGCGACAATTACTTGGAGGTGGATTACTATTAGCAAAGACATGTATGTAAACGAAGGCATTCGCGCACGTGAACTTCGATTAATCGATCACAATGGTGACCAGCTTGGTGTAAAGACACGTAATGAAGCGCTAGAAATCGCCGCTCGTGTAAACTTGGATCTTGTCCTTGTGGCCCCTCAAGCCAAGCCGCCAGTCGCTCGTATCATGGACTATGGTAAATTTAAATTTGAACAGCAAAAGAAAGACCGTGAAATTCGTAAAAATCAAAAGGTCATCGTTATGAAAGAGGTTCGCTTGAGCCCATCAATCGATGAGCATGATTTCCAAACGAAGTTACGTAATGCGATTAAATTCCTTGAAAAAGGCGATAAAGTTAAATGTAGCCTGCGTTTCAAAGGTCGTGCGATTACACATAAAGAAATTGGTCAACGTGTACTAGATCGCTTTGCTGAAGCTTGTGCTGAAGTATCGACGGTAGAACAAAAGCCGAAGATGGAAGGCCGAAGCATGTTCTTAGTTCTTCAACCAAAGAACGAGAAATAATATTAGACGAACAGTTTAGGAGGAATTCGACATGCCAAAAATGAAAACTCACCGTGGAGCTGCGAAACGTTTCAAAAAAACGGGTTCAGGTAAATTAAAATACGACCGTGCTTACGGAAGCCACTTATTCGCAAACAAATCTACGAAACAAAAACGTCACCTACGTAAAGCGAACATCGTTTCATCTGGTGATTTCAAACGTATTCGTTCATTACTTGTTTACATGAAATAATTTGACTACACAAAATAACTAACATTCATTTTTAAATGAAAAGCAGGAGGTAATTCATATGCCACGCGTAAAAGGCGGAACAGTGACGCGCAAACGTCGTAAAAAAGTTTTAAAATTAGCTAAAGGTTACTATGGTTCTAAACATACATTATACAAAGTTGCTAACCAAGCAGTAATGAAATCAGGTCAGTATGCATACCGTGACCGTCGTCAGAAAAAACGTGATTTCCGTAAATTATGGATCACTCGTATCAACGCAGCTGCTCGTATGAACGGTCTTTCTTACAGCCGTTTAATGCACGGTTTAAAAGTTGCTGGTATCGAAGTTAACCGTAAAATGTTAGCAGATCTAGCTGTAACTGATGCTGCAGCATTCACTCAATTAACAGATGCTGCAAAAAAAGCAGTCGCAAAATAATTAAGCGATATCATGCTTTTTACGTGATTGAAACGAAGCTACTCTCAATTTAATTCTGTGACGAAAGCGAAGCGGCAGTCGCAAAAAAAGCAGTCGCAAAATAATATGTGATTTTTCAGGACTGATGGATTTATCCGTCAGTCTTTTTTATGTTAGATTAGTAATAAATCATTTGCAAAGGAGACTTCAATGGGACAAGCATTAGTAGCCTATATGGCAATTGTTTCTATAGTCCTGCTCATAATGATGGGCATGGATAAGTCCAAAGCGAAAAAGCAAGAGTGGCGAATTGCGGAACGTACGCTTTTTACGCTGGCGATTGCTGGAGGTGCAGTAGGGGGCGTGTTGGGGATGTATTTATTTCGTCATAAAACACGCCATAACAGCTTTGCTTTTGGCTTCCCACTCTTAGCCGCTGTTCAAGTTTTTATCGTTGTACAGCTATGGTGAAATTGAGGAGGCATTTCAACAAAATCATACGATAATTAAAAACACATCCTCATGATGAGGATGTGTTCCGCATAAGCTGTTCAATGGGCTGCTTCCAATTAATTTTTGCGCTTGGATAGTTCAATAGAATTTCTTGCTGTAAATATTCAAAATCACTTTTTTTAAAGCCCTGTAGAGTCGCAGCATCACGGGCACCAACGAAAATTGTCACAACCTCAAAGGCTTCCTCAGTTGTACCAAGATATTTTTCACCTTCAAAAAGTGCACCCTTATAGGAAATAAAGAAATTTTTTCGGACATTTTTAACATCATCGTAAAAATAATATTGGCCTTTTTCATAGGCTTCATCAAGTTTTCGCTTAGGATCGGTTATATAACGAATCGCTTTGTAAAATACATAGATTATAAGCGCAATTACAGCAAGTCGAATTAGTAACGGCAACATGTTTCATTTCCCCCTTGAAGAAAGGTTATTCTTCCCTATACGATTGAAGAGGGAAATTAGTTTCACTTTTTATAAATTATTTTAGAAATTTAGGAGAAAAAAATGAATTTACAACAATTGTTTAAAATGCAGAAAGAGCTTGATGATTTTATCGAAAAAACACAAAAAATTGAGCAGGATGTTTTTAAAGAAAAAGGTTTAGCATTAATGGTTGAATTAGCAGAACTAGCTAATGAAACACGCTGCTTTAAATTCTGGAGTACAAAAGGGCCTTCAGAGCGTTCTGTCATTTTAGAGGAGTATGTGGATTCGATTCATTTTATATTATCCCTCGGTCTACTCAAGGGTTACACAACGCTAGAAAAATGGCCAGTAATTGAAGATAAGCAAGATTTAACAGAAATTTTCTTAATGACACAGGACTATATTTTAACCTTTATTCATCAGCCAACTGAGGATAGATATTTAACAATTTGGCAATGCTATGGTTTACTTGCGTATAATTTAGGCTTTACGTTTGAGGACGTTGTGGCAGCGTATATAGAAAAGAATGAAGAAAATTATAATCGCCAGCGTTCAGGATATTAATGTGAGAAATACATCAATTTTCAGACGATTATACTAGGAATATTTCGGTAAACGAAGTATAATAGAGAAGATTTCAGAAGTAGGAGGCAAAAGGATGACACAGCTAGATCCAACATTACAAATGTTTAAAGATTTAACGGATGCGAATGGAATTGCAGGGAATGAACGTGCACCACGTGAGGTCATGAAAAAATACATTGCACCATACGCAGACTCAGTAGAAACAGATAACTTAGGAAGTGTTATCGCAAAAAAAGTGGGCGATGAAAATGGTCCGAAAATTATGGTGGCAGGGCATTTAGATGAAGTTGGCTTCATGATTACACAAATCGATGATAAAGGGTTTATCAAATTCCAAACTGTAGGTGGCTGGTGGAGCCAGGTAATGCTTGCACAGCGTGTTACAATTACAACGCGAAAAGGCGATGAAATTATCGGGGTAATTGGTTCAAAGCCACCTCATATTTTACCAGCAGATGTACGAAACAAAGTAGTAGACATTAAAGATATGTTTATTGATGTGGGTGCAGCCTCAAAGGAAGAAGTGCTTGAATGGGGCGTTCGTCCTGGTGACATGGTAACACCTTATTTTGAATTTAATGTCATGAAAAACGACAAATATCTTTTAGCAAAGGCTTGGGATAATCGTATTGGCTGTGCTATTGCTATTGATGTTATGAAAGCGTTACAAAATGAAAAACATCCTAACATCCTATACTCTGTAGGGAACGTACAAGAGGAAGTCGGCCTACGCGGTGCGAAAACGGCGACTCATAAAATCCAACCTGATATTGGCTTTGCTGTCGATGTAGGTGTAGCTGGAGACACGCCAGGGGTAACAGCGAAGGAGTCAACAAGTAAAATGGGCGCTGGTCCACAAATCGTTGTCTATGATGCATCAATGGTATCTCACCGTGGCTTACGCGAATTTGTATTAGATGTCGCAGATGAGCATAATATTCCATATCAATTCGAAGCAATGGCTGGTGGCGGTACAGACGCTGGTTCTATCCACGTAACTGCAAATGGTATACCTGCACTATCAATCGGTATTGCAACACGCTATATCCACTCACATGCAGGTATTCTACATCGTGATGATTATGATAATGCCGTTAAATTAGTGGTAGAAGTTATTAAAAAATTAGACCGCGATGCTGTGAATAAAATTATTTTTGATTAATTCTTAATGAGGCCTTCTAACAAATAGTTGGAAGGCTTTTTTACTCGATTCCAAGAGCAATGATTCAGTTAATTGTGAAAGTATAACCAAAAACTTGAGATTATGAAATTTAATTATTAAGTGTCCTATTAAGGAATATAAACTCTTATGAACACCTTTCCTCTTTGTTTCCATAAACTTCATAAGCAAAATATCCAAGTAGTAGGCCTATCCCGGAGCCAAAACTTAGTGTAGATAATAAGGAAATTGAGAAAAACATGCTAAGAATCAAACCGATTAAACAACCAAAAAGCATTCCTAATGGCATTAAACTATCTAATAAAATTTGAGCATCTTTTGATTTTTTCTTACCTAACTTTCCCTGCTTATGTTTATGTTCGAGCCTTTTAACAACAAAGACCGAAATACCTCCGATAATTGCAATGGGGAGAACAATACCTACAAGCTCCATGAAAAACTTCATGCTGTAATCTCCTTTCATTTATTCCTATATCTTAGTAAGGGGGAATTCTGGGTACAACTCTATTATTGTTTTTTCCATTTATATGGGATATTTGCCCAATCAGACAACAGTGCAAACAGAAATATTAAAATTGTGATTGATATAGTTTCTCCCCACTTAATGTTATTTTGAATAATTAATTTCCATCCAATTGTTAATATGAAAAATAACAACGCAAATCGAATGTTTTTCTTTATCATACATACATTACCTTCATTTCGTTTTTTATCTACCGTTTTGTTTACTAACATAAAAACGGCTCCTTTGTTAAAGTGTAGCGAATTTATGAGGGAGTATCTACATATAACAAATGATATTGACTTTTTACCACTGGCAATAATTGCCCTGTTATTCAGTTCGCTTGATTGTTTTCATAATCATTAAGCAGATAATACTTGTAGATGCAACTACATACCATACTGTTTTAGATAAGTTCCCCCAAGAGTTAACCATTGCAATAAAAATCATGATTAGTAAAAGAGCGTAAACTAAATAACTACGCATACATTAACCTCCAAAATTACCCTTTTTAAAAATGATTGTAAATTATAATTTATAGAAATCATAACATAATGGAGTATCAATTGGAAGATAAGTGGGAAATGAACGAGTATTGAACGCGTAGCTATAACTAAAAGAATAGGGTATTCCTTTATCCATTCAAGAAACACCCCATTTTCTTTATAAAGATTTTTGTAAAAGCTGTAAGATATCTTTCCCCATATGAACAGGATTTGTTGTTAATATAGAGGATCGATAATTGGATAGAATCACGACACCTGCTTGCTGTTTTTTATCAAATCCTAGATAACTAGAGAAGCCTTTCGTTGATCCGTTATGCCAAATAATATCGTCTTCAAGTAGCCATCCCAATCCGATGCTTACATCTTTTGAAATAGTTTTAGTAGCATGGTGTGTTAATTGATAGCCTGCATTTTGTTCGCTTACATGTATTTTTATAATTTTTAATAAATCATCTACAGTTGATCGTATAGCACCCGCTGCCATAAATTCATTCATTTGAAGTGGTGGCTTATAATGTCCTCGAATAGTGTATCCCTGTAACAGGGTATCTTCTTTAGAGGATGGGATAGAAATAAAGGTGTTTGTTAAATTTAATGGCTCTACGATTCTACGTGTAATAGCTGTTTCAAAGTCCGTATGAAGTTCATTTGCTAATAAATAACCTAGAAGACCCATTCCCACATTAGAATACCTAAACCTAGCTTTAGGCTCATGTGTATGGGTTTTAAAATAATGTATTGTCTCATCCAATGAATAGGGACAAAATGGGTCACGAGGTGTTTGGTTATCAAAAAGATTATAGATGTTCTTTAGTACACCTATTCCTGGTAGACCAGATGTGTGATTTGCTAGATGCTTCAAAGTTATGGGATGATTATCTGGAATTGCAGAAAAATATTTACCAATTGAGTCATCTACCTTCACGATTCCTTCCTCAATCATTTCGCCAAGCATTGATGTTGTCAAAACCTTAGAGATTGACCCGATTTCATAGATATAGGGCTTTTTATCATATGTGACATTTGAGCCATTGAACATAAAAGTAGCGTCTTGGTCACGATAAAAAACACCTATGGATAAAGCTATATTCGGGCGGGATTTTATGTAAGGATAAGCAATTTTAAAGATATCCTTTTTTAAATCAGTTAAATCCACAATTATTCCTCCTTTTCACTCGCTAAATTTTTTCCTGCGCCTTCGAGATAATGGCGTGTAGTTTCATCAATATTTCTTTTAAATGTAGCAAATCCTCTTTTGGGAGCTGTGAATAGTATTTATCGATAATGGCAAGCTCGATTTCTTCCTGCTTCTGAAAATAATGATGACCCCGCGTATCCAACTCAATAATAATTTCTCTACGATCCTTTTTACTTATGGTTCTTTTAATAAAGCTTTCCTGCTCTAATCTGCCAATTAATTGACTAACAGCACTAGCAGATGTCCCCATCAGCTTTGCTAATTCAAAAGTCTGCAAGGGACCATGTGTCTGAAGAAGACTTAAAAATAGTGCTTGCTTTGTAGTTAATGTTTCGTCTAACAAGGTGGAGAACTCCTCTGTTAACATCACATTTGTTTCATATTCTACTTGGTTAAGCTCTCTCACAAGTTGTATAAGCTCATTCTCCATTTTTTTCACCACCTAAATAGTTAATATGTATTAATTATAAATGTATATTAATAATATGGCAAAGATCTTTAGAATGAAATGATTGAAAAATAGAAATATGCATAAATATTCGATATGACGCATTTTAGACACATTTAATTGTAGATTTCTAATTTTTAAAAATAAACATAAAAATTCAGTTGATTTTATATTTATGCATGTTATACTTATTTTAACAGCAACAGAACAAGGAGCGAAGGCTATGAAATTACTTGAGGAAGTACAGTTAAAGTTAGTATCTAGCTTAAAGGGAAAAGACCTACTAACTTTGTTAGACTATACAAGTGAAGAGGTTCAGCAGCTAATTGAATTAGCAACACAGCTGAAAATCATTACAAAAGAAGGGAAATGTCCGAAGCTATTAGAAGGTAAAACACTCGGCATGATCTTTGAAAAACATTCAACTCGTACTCGTATTTCATTTGAAGTAGGCATGAATCAATTGGGCGGAAAAGGTATGTTTATGCATGCGCGTGATTTACAAATTGGACGTGGCGAATCAATCTATGATACAGCACATGTGCTATCGGGCTATCTAGATGGTATTATGATTCGCGCAAATTCCCACGCTATGGTGAAGGAGCTTGCTGAGCATGCGGCTATACCAGTTATTAATGGACTAACAGATATTTATCACCCATGTCAGGCATTAGCGGATTTAGAAACAATCGCTGAAAATAAAGGTGAACTAAAAGGACTTAAAATTGCATATGTTGGAGATGGCAACAACGTGGCGCACTCATTAGTAGTCGCTTCTGCACATGTAGGAATGAACGTGGCAGTGGCAACGCCAGTTGGCTATGAATGTGATACAGAGGTTATCGCAAAGGCACAAGCTATCGCAACAGCAAATGGCAGTACAATTATAATCACGAATGATCCAGTAGAAGCGGTATTAAACGCGGACGTTGTATATGCAGATGTTTGGACATCCATGGGACAAGAAGAAGAAGCTGCAAAACGTCTTCAAGACTTTGCAGGTTATCAAATTAATGATGAACTTGTTTCCTATGCAAAGCCAAATTATATGTTCTTACACTGCTTACCTGCACATCGAGAAGAAGAAGTAGCGACATCTGTTATTGATGGCCCTAATTCTTATATCTTTGAGCAAGCAGAAAATAGACTACATGCACAAAAAGCAGTACTTGCATCTATTTTAGCTTAATTTTTGACATATGCTTCTCGGGTTGAGAAGTACTATATATACAGAGTTCATATTGATAACAGAGGGTGTCAATGTGAATAACATAACAGTGGTGCACAGACAGAGGGATGTAAGCCACACGCGATGTACGTTGTCAAGATGGATGGCCACATCGCTACATAGTAAAGTAACCTGGGAGACGCTGGGTTACTTTTTTGTTATGTTATTTTTGTGCGTATACTTGTATAATCATAAATCAAACTAGTATATTACCTAGTTTTCTGATTTTATTTATAGAGAATAAAAGCATTTATCTATATAATAGGATAAATAAGTAATTAGGGGAGGGCTTTAGGTGAATATTGATCATATCGAGGCATTTTTATATGTCGTGCATTATAAAAGTATCCATAAGGCTGCTAATGCGTTATTTTTATCTCAGCCAACTGTAACAGCTCGCATTAAATCATTAGAAAGAGAGCTAAATGTTGAATTATTTCATCGAGATGGGCGCAGTGTAATTTTATCAGATAAGGGCAAGGGTTTTTTACCATTCGCCACACAAATTGTGCAAACCTTTCAACAGGGAAAGAAGCAATTAGAGGAAACTCAGGAGACTGACGAAGTATGTATTGGCACTAATGGGGTGACAGCACAATATTTTTTAGCATATGCATTGCCTAAATGGAAGGAAAGTTTTCCGTATTTACGCTTTCAGATTGTTACAGGGTCAACAAATATGATTTTAGAAAAGCTGCAAAGTCATCAAATCCACTTTGGTCTTATCCAATATGTGCATCGAGAAGGGATTGGCAATGAGTTATTATTAAGTAATGCTGTTAAACTCGTGATGCATCGAGAACATTCTTTTCAACAGAATCCGCTAATTAAAGTAAAGGAACTAGCTCGGCAAAAAATGGTGTTTTTTGAATGTGGGGCCTTTGATTGGAATTATGTCCATAAGCTATTTGAGGTAGAGGGTGTCACTGCAAATATAGAAGTGCGTACAGATCATTTAGAAGTAGCGAAAGAATTTATTCGGACGAAAGGATATATGAGTTTTTTACCACATCTCTGTGTAAAAAAGGAGCTTGAAAGTGGGGAGTTTGTGGAGATTGATGTCAAGCACTTACTGGATATGAATCAACACATTTTTTTAACATATAACAATAAGGATACACTGGCTTCTGCCTTTTGGGAAAAGGTAGTGGAAACTGCTGAGCAATTTGAAAGCAGCTATGAAAAAGTAGATTGATAAAATATTTTATCAAACAGTAAATTTTTTTCTATTATGTAGCCTATTGCATATTGCAACAATGAGCTGTAATATCTTCCTCAACCCTATTTTATTTATGCATAATCAAGAGGAGTCATAAATGAAATATTATTTTTTTAAACAAAAACATACTTAACCACTATGTTTAGTAAAAATAAAATTCGAGGAGGAAATGAATATGGTGAGACAGAACAAAATTCGATTTGGAGCAATTATTCACGGTGTAGGTGGCAATATTTCAGGCTGGCGTCATCCAAAGGTAGAAAGTAATCAAAGTGTAAGCTTACCGTTTTATATCCAGCAGGCACAAAAGGCAGAGCAAGGAAAATTTGATGTAGTGTTTATTGCAGATGGTTTGTTCATCAACGAAAAATCCATTCCTCATTTTTTAAATCGCTTTGAGCCACTAACGATTTTATCGGCATTAGCAGTAGCGACAAAAAACATTGGGCTAGTCGGCACAGTATCTACCTCCTATAGTGAGCCTTTTACAGTTGCACGTCAATTTGCCTCATTGGATCATATAAGTGGGGGACGTGCTGGATGGAATGTAGTGACAACGCCATTAGAAAGCACTGCCTTGAACTACAATAAAACACTAGAACAGCATCCTAGTCACGCAGAGCGCTATCAAATTGCTGAAGAATATTTAGAAGTGACAAAGGGCTTATGGGATTCATGGGATGACGACGCTTTTATTGCGGATGTAGAGCAGGATGTGTTTTTTGATCCAGATAAACTACATACCTTAGATCATAAGGGACAATATTTTACTGTACAGGGACCACTTAATATTGCGCGTTCTAAGCAAGGTCAGCCTGTTATTTTTCAAGCAGGCTCGTCTGATGCAGGTATCCGTTTAGCAGCAAAGGATGCAGATGCGATTTTTACACATGGTGCATCTCTAGAAGAAGCACAGAAATTTTATCAAAGGGTAAAAACAGAGGCTGCCGCCTTTGGACGTGATCAACAGGAAATTAAAATTTTCCCAGGAATATCTCCAATTATTGGTGAAACATTGGAGGAGGCTGAAGCTAAATATCAGGAAATTGTTGAGCTGGTTTCCATAGAACGTGCACTTGCATATTTAGGACGATACTTTGATCATCATGATTTTACACAATATGATGTGGATGCCCCATTCCCAGAGCTTGGTGATATAGGAGCTAATAGCTTTAGAAGTACGACTGATTATATAAAAAAATATGCCAAACAAGAAGGACTGACATTACGACAGGTTGCTTTACGGGAGGCAACACCGAAAACAGCTTTCTTTGGAACAGCAGAGCAAGTCGCTGATTTAGTGCAGGAATGGTTTGAAAAAGAAGCAGCGGATGGCTTTATTATTGCTGTAACTGTACCTGGTGCACTTGACGATTTTGTAGATAAGGTTGTACCAATTTTACAAGCAAGAGGGCTTTACCGTGAAGAATATGAGGCGGATACATTACGTGGTAATTTAGGTTTACCGTTTAAGGAAAGCCGCTATGTCAAACACATTGTCTCTTAAAACCTAGTAAATTTATTTGAATAAAAAGATTAAGGAGGTAATGTATGAGCTATTCATTAGGCATATTAGATCAAAGTCCAATTATCGAGGGTGCAACAAACGAACAGACCTTGCAAAAAACAGTGGCACTTGCACAAAAAGCTGAGCAATTGGGCTACTCACGCTTTTGGGTATCAGAGCACCATAATACAGATTCTTTAGCAGGAACATCTCCTGAGGTATTAGTATCTTATTTACTAGCTAAAACAAAATCAATCAACATTGGATCGGGTGGGGTGATGCTACAGCATTATAGTCCCTATAAAGTAGCGGAAAATTTCCACGTACTAGCATCCTTGGAGCCAGGGAGAGTAGATTTGGGTATTGGGAAAGCACCTGGAGGATTACCGCTTTCTACAAAGGCCCTCCAATATGGCACGCTCAATCAAGGGGAAGATTTTGAAGAGAGACTAACATTTTTACAGCAATTAATTGAGCAATCAATACCAGAAGAGCACGAATTATCTGGTATACAAGCAACGCCGATTCCGAAGACAAAGCCAACATTATTTTTACTCGGTGCTAGTCCAGAAAGTGCTGCACTTGCAGGTAAACTAGGAACTGCATTCGTCTTTGCTCGATTTATTAATAGTGACAATAGTGTTTTGGCACAAGCAGCTAAAACCTATCGTAGTCACCACCCAAACGGCCATTTTGCGATTTCGATTGCTGCACTTGCTGCCCCAAGCAAGGAGGAGGCGAAAGAGCTAGTTGGTGATCAAAAAATTACAAAGGTGCATTTAGCAAGTGGCAGAAGCCTGACGCTACAATCAGTAGAGCTAGCAGAGAAATTTGGTCAGGAATCTGGAGAGGAATATACGGTTGAGCAGTATGAGGCCGATATTTTATACGGTACATCGGAAGAAATTAAAGCTATTTTAGATGACTACCATGTGCAATATCAAATCGATGAATTTATTTTGCATACGCCTGTCTTAAAGGATTTTGAGCGTGAGCGATCTTTTGAGTTATTGGGTCCAGTACATTTACAGCAAAAAGAAGCAGTAAGCTGAGGAGGAAAACATCATGACAAAAAATAGAGATGTAATAGTTTGGTCGAAACAGGGTTGTAGTTACTGTAATGAGGTAAAAACGTATTTACAAGAGGAGGGTATACCTTACAAAACAGTGGATGTAACGCATAATGATGCTTTCCGTGATATTCTTGATACAAAATATGGAATTCGTTATGTACCCGTTGTAGAAATTGGTTCAAGTGAAGATGGTATCTATCAAGCCGTTACAGAACTTGGTCTTGAGCATTTAAAGGCTGCACTAGTAGGAGAAAAAATACAGTCATAAACGCAATATAGAAATGGGGTGTATAAATAATAAAATTAATTGTTAATCGTGGTATAGTAGCACTATTTGTACTATTGGGCGCCCTTTTTTCAGTTTTTTCAATCAATTATTTTTTACCCACAGATATTGTTAGACAATTACTTGCAACTTGTTCTAACAGTTGCAAGTCATAGTGTTGAAAAACTAAATGGTCAAGGGACTCTTTGTGAACACTCCTAAGTCAAATGAAGGTGATTTCCGTTCCAGGCTACTCGCTTTGCCGCTGACGCTTCGCTTTCGCGCAGAGCAAGGC
>NZ_JBYTBB010000044.1:25203-48309 GCF_058788755.1 Lysinibacillus sp. FW301-JW8 | reverse complement strand
CCCTCGTTTTGAAAAAGGGCTATACTTTTTAATTTGTCACCTTGATTTCATTGACATAATAGTATTTCAACAACATGGAAGACTGTTTGCCAAAGCAAGCAGTCTTTTTTCTATTGGTGGATAGAGGATTTAAAGTGCTGGATAATTGTGCTGAATTGGTGGATTAAATTCCCGAAATCGTGGATAGAACCACAAAACGAAAGGATAGCGCTATTACGATTAATATTGAAAAACTAATTGATAGCCAGCACCTCTTGCCATCACAATTTTAGCTGGTTGTCCTGGAATTGCGTCTAGCTTTTTTCTTAAATTGCTAATATGAACACGTAATGCCTGTGTTTGCCCAATGCTATCCTCATCCCAAATACGTCGATATAGCTCAGCAGATGGGAAGGCTTGATGACTATGCTGTGCTAAAAAGAATAAAATTTGAAATTCCTTTGTTGATAAAGCGAATACAGTATCACCAGTTGAAACTTTTCCTGAATGAATATGAAAATGTAATGTATGAATAATTTTAGTAGAATCATGTTCCATCGACATCAAGGATTTCATAGGATATCGTCGTTCGTATAGTCGCTCAATCGTTTTCAATAATCGGTCATAATCAATTGGTTTTAAAATATAGTCTGTAGCCTGTACATCAAATGCTTCTAAGGCATAATGCTCATACGCTGTCACAAAGACAATATCTATTTGATGTGAGGCATCCTCTATTTTAGAAGCAAGTTCAAGACCAGTCATTTCAGCCATTTCAATATCTAAAAACAGAATATCAGGCTTTAATGTATCAATATTTGTTAATGCCTCTTTTGGATTTAGGAAGGTTCCTATAATCTCAATAGAGCAGCTTGCCTTTAGCATGGATTCTAATAAACGAATGGCTAAAATTTCATCATCTATAATGATTGCTTTTAACAAAATACTCATATCCTTTCTATTGAAATAATTGGGAAATGAATTTCAACAGTTGTTCCTTTATTTTCAAGGCTTTCAAAATGGATCGCAGCATTTTCGAATTTTTTTAATCGTTTAGAAATATTTACAAGGCCAATTCCTTCACTAGCAGTTGTTTCACCATTTTGAATTTGCTGCAAAAGCTTTGGTGATATGCCAATGCCATTGTCTGTAAGCTGAAAAATCAACATTTGCTGCTCTTGCTTAATCAATAATTGCAGCCTACCACCCTCTTTTTTTGCCTTCAGCCCATGAAGAAGTGCGTTCTCCACTAAAGGTTGAAGCAGGAGCGGGGGGATTAGACACTGAATAGGCTCATCCATGCAAATTTCCCATTCTAACTGCTCAGGATATCGCATGCAATGAATATTTATATATGCCTCTATGAGACTAAGCTCTTTTTCTAAAGGAACAAGACTATTGGCATTTTCAAAGGCAAAGCTATTGCGTAAAAAGAAAGCAAAATTTGTAATCATTGTACGCGCCTGCTCCAAATCTAAATAACTAAGCGATAAAATTGAATTTAGTACGTTGTAAACAAAATGCGGTTTAATTTGAGCCTGTAAAAAGGCAGTTTCCATCGCAATTGCTGTTTCTGCTGAATCCTTTAGTAAAATAAGATTGCGTACACGCGTTTTGAGCTCTACTATATCGAGCGGCTTATGTAAAAAATCATTGGCTCCTGATTGAAAGGCTGCAATCATATCCTCTGGATGCATGGCCGCTGTTAACATTAAAATGGGTAGCTCTGTAGAGGTATAATTTTGTCTAATTTGCTGACAAACCTCATAGCCAGAAATAGTAGGCATCATAATATCTAAAATTAATAAATCAATATCAGGATGCTGTGTGACCTGATCAAAGACATGCTGCCCTTTATCAACAGCAATAATAGAGTAGTTTTCCTGTGTCAGAATATCAATTAATACTTTTAGATTAACAGCATCATCATCCACAATAAGAATTTTTTTCCTCCCAATATTTTCAACAATATGTGGGAATGTCAGGAAAGGGTGTCGATAGGTTTGTATGGGTGTTATTTGTAATTCTTCATGTTTCTGCTGTGCTTTTAGCAGTTTAACAGAAAATGTCGTACCTTGACCGACAATAGAATATACACTGATTTTGCCGCCTTGCCGTTCCACAAGTTCCTTTGTAATGTGCAAACCTAATCCAGTACCATCAACAGAACGGCTTAATTGCTGAAATGGGCTAAAAATTGTTTTTAAGTTTTCGGGTGCAATGCCGCATCCAGTATCTTTAATGTCAATCACTAGAAATGCCTGCTCTTCATAGCAAGTAATATCGATTGTTCCTTTATTTGTATACTTCACTGCATTATGAATTAAGTTATAGAGAATTTGTCGAAGTCGATTTTCATCCGCATGGACAAAGCGTCCACGTTCAATATGATTATAGATTTTTACATCTTTGCTAATTGTATAGGACAGCACTTCCACAGTCATATGTGTAGTCGCAAATAAATCGACAGTTGTCATCTGCAATGCTAGTTCATTCTCCTTTAATTTAGAAAAATCGAGTATATCGTTAACCAAATAGGAGAGGCGTTCAGCGATATTAAAAATAAGTGTTACTTTCTCTTTCTGTTCTACAGCTAAATCAGGCTTGCTATTGTCATTCAGCATAGACTGCGAAATTCCAATAATGCCATGCAAAGGTGTTTGGAATTCATGAGATGTTTTAGCAAGGAATTCGTCTTTTAATTGATCTACACGTAAAAGTGCCTCTGTTAGTTTACCTTTTTCTAAATATGAATCTGCAAAACGATGTGAAATATATAAAGAAAGCATTGTTAAACAAATAAATGGCAGCAAGGGCGGCAAGGCATTCAATTCAAGATTAATATGTGTATTTAATGTAGCAACGATAAAATAAAGCAGAATGGCTAACGAGCTTATTATTAAATACATAACACCAGGAACACGTCGGTAGATTGCGATAATTTGTACATAGAAAATATAAATGATATTGACAAATACATATAAGGAATTAACGTTTTGTAATTTAGAATTAATGGATGCTGGCAGTATCATAAATAACATCATGACTATACCTATAACAGATAGTACCTTTACCACCCAATAATTCATATATTGTGGCAAAGCGCGATAAAAATAGAGCAAAATAGAAAGACCAACAAAGACACTAGAAGCCATTTGTATACTTTGAAACGGTACATAGCTCATATCGGCAAGGGCTAGTAGCAGCTTTTCGCCATGCGTAAGCGTGTAAAGCGCACTTGCAAAACAAAATAACGCAAAATAAAGCTGCTCAATCCCTAATTTAGAATAAAGATAAGAGCCAAAAAAGTAGATAAACATTGTTAAAAAAGCTGCTAGTGTAATTAAATCGTAGAATAATGCACTTTCACGAAGCTTTGTAATACTAGTTTGATCCCCCAAAAAAATGGAGCTAATAATACCCCCTCCTGGTGCATAATCAAAATTTGCTACATGCACAATCAATTCCAGTTCATTTTGATCAGGCGAAAAATAAGCAGTATACGGCGTATTGTGCGGTATATAGCGGGCATTCTCAGCAGGCTCTCCGCTTTGTCCAATTCGATGTCCATTGATATAGATTGCATTGGACATGCGAATGACGTTTGTTTTAATTCCTAAAATATCCTTAGGATCATTTACTAAAATTTTAAGTCGATAAGTTCCACTTGCGAATGAGGGGAGCGGTTGTCCATCAATTGTATATTTAGTCCATCCTGAAGGGACATCTACGAGATAGCTTTGATAGGTATCGAAGGTCGCACCATCAACCAAACGATTCGGAATAAATGCCCACACGCCATCTAATTTGATAGGAGCATTATCGTTAAATATATGATGGCGCAAATCCATCACGCCTTTAACTGCTAGTGGTCCATGCGATTTAGTTTGGGATAAGGGGAGAATAACGCCTGCTAGCAGCAGTGCTCCGATAATAATTGCGAACAGTATTGATAATTTTTTCATCCTTAAAAACCCCCTAAACCTTCATTGACTCACTCACTTGACACGGTTTTAGTTGGATTATACAAGATAGATTCCTTTATTAATAGATGCAGGCTGAACGTTAAGAAATCTTAACGCCAAGAAAACTCATGATTCTTTTATACTAAGTAAAACAACACATGAAAGAGGAGGTTTATAGATGATAAAAAAATGGAGTAGCGTCTTCATCATCGTGGTACTTATTTGGTCACAGCTAGGGGTATTATCTCCTAAAGCTGATGGTGGATTCCTAACAGAAACGAATCCAGATGGTTTAACTATTATTGGATATGCAGGACTAATCCCAGATGGAAACTTAGTTATTCCACACACACTACAGGATGGTGGTGTTGAAAAAAAAGTAACAGTAATAAAAGAGGGTGCTTTTGCAAATCGTCTATTAACATCCTTAACTTTTGAACCAGCCTCTGAGTTAAAGGAAATAGGAATGTCAGCCTTTAGTAGCAATACATTAGGGAGTGTCCAAATCCCTGCTTCTGTTCAAAAGATAGGAGATGGTGCCTTTGCAAATAATCAAATAACGTCCTTAACATTTGAATCAGCTTCTAACTTAGAGGAAATAGGATTAGTAGCTTTTATGAACAATACATTAGGAAGTGTCCAAATCCCTGCTTCTGTTAAAAAGATAGGTAACCATGCCTTTTTTATGACTCAACTAACGTCCTTAACGTTTGAGCAAGCCTCAAAGTTAGAGGAAATAGGGATGTCAACTTTTGCATACAATGCTTTAGGTAGTGTCACAATTCCTTCTTCCGTTCAAAAGATAGGCAACAATTCTTTTGAAAATAGTCAACTGACATCATTAATGTTTGAGCCAGCTTCTAATTTAAATGAAATTGGAGATAGTGCCTTTTTGTTAAATCAAATTGAGTCTATCACGATTCCATCAAGTGTAGAAAAGATAGGCGTGAGTTCTTTTTCGCAGAATAAATTAACAAACCTTATTTTTGAATCAGGAAGTCCTATAGAAATAGGCATAAGCGCATTTTTAATAAATGAACTGGAAAGCATTATTTTCCCATCTAATATAAAAACGATTGGCGGTTCAGCCTTTTCATTTAATAAATTAAAGAAAATAGAATTTAAACAACCAACAAATCAAGAAGTGACAATTGATCCTATGGCATTTCAATTTCAAAATGGTGACATAAATACTACTCAGTGGTTTATAAACGGTAATGGCCAATCACTATGGGATCAACAAACTGTAACAACAGCCCTAAAAGTTTACTCTACACCACAAACACCGCATGAAGTAACCTTTGAAACATATGAGGGTAGTGCAGTAGAAAAAGAAGATGTTATAGATGGAGAGCTTGTAACGAAGCCAACTGATCCAACAAAGGATGGTTATATTTTTGATGGTTGGTATCGTGAGGACTTCCAAACGCCATGGAATTTTGCAACTGATACAGTAACAGAACCTGTAACACTGCATGCAAAGTGGCTATCAGCAAGTCCATTTACTACATCCGACAATGGTGATGGAACAGTAACGGTTACAGGCTATACAGGGCAAGTGCCAACAGATTTGGAAATACCATTTGAAATTAATGGCAAAAATGTAACAGTTATAGGGGCTGGTGCTTTTAAGAAGAAAGGGTTAACAAATGTAACTATTTCAGAAGGTATACAAGAAATTAAAGTATCTGCTTTTTCAGAGAATCAGTTAACCAACTTAATCATGCCCTCCACAATGAAGAAAATTGGTTATAGTGCCTTTTCGGAAAATCTATTAACATATGTAGATATCCCAGAAGGAATCGAAGAAATCGGTAGTAATGCATTTTTAATGAATAAATTAACAAATGTCAAGATTCCATCAACACTTAAAAAGATTAATGGGGCAGTCTTTGCAGAAAATGAATTGACGAGTGTAGAGATTCCAGAAGGTGTGCAGGAAATTGACGGACCACCCTTTGCTTCAAATAAATTAACAAGTGTCACAATTCCATCAACAATCACAGCAATAGGTATTTCAGCATTTCGAAGTAATAACTTAGAAACAGTTGAGTTTAAGGGGGCTGTGGATAGTATAGACGAATCAGCTTTTAGTGAACAAACTGTAATACCAACATTTACAGGCTGGTACACAGACCAATCTATGCAGCCATCTGTACTATGGAATGGCACTATACCACAGGCAATGACAATTTATTCAGTAGGTTTCCCAGCATATATCGTCTCATTTAATTCAAATGGAGGCAGTGATGTAGCACCGAAAACCGTGACGCAGGGTGAAGGCGTATCTGCACCTACTGTACCAATAAAATCAGGCTATACATTTGTAGGTTGGTATAAAGATGGTGCATTGCAAACACCGTGGAATTTCCAAACTGATAAAGTAACAGGAAATATTGCACTTTATGCAAAATGGAATGCTATATCAACACCGAATGTAACATCGCCATCAGTGCCAGATTCAACACCATCAATGCCATCTACAACTAATCAAATTAAGGTAGATGTAGTGGATGCGAGTAATCCCAATGCAGTGCTCGTACAAACAGTTATTACACGCGACAATAGTGGTGGTGTAATAAAGGATACAGTGAACTTTACACCTGCGAATGCAAGAGAGTCGATTGATAAACTAGCAAATAAGGAGAATAAAAAATCACGTATCGTTATTCCTGATGAACAGCAACAAGTAAGTGAAACAACTGTAGGTATTGCAAGAGAGGCAGCACGACTGCTAGCAGAAGGGCAAGCAGGCTTAGGGATTGATATGGAAACAGTGAAGTTGGATATTCCTGCATCCTCTTTAGCGAATTTCGACAATGATTTTTATTTCCGTGTAGTGCCAGTCAAAGTACAGGCAACAAAGCAGCAATTAGAAGAACATGCGAAAACAGAGGTAAATGTACAACAATTAACAAACAGTGCAACAATCACATTGCTCGGACAACCAATGACCATTGAAACAAATATGCAGAACCGTCCAGTAACGTTGACATTGCCATTACCAAAGGATGCCACACAGGAGCAATTAGATAGTTTAGCAGTCTATATCGAACATAGTGATGGCACAAAAGAGATAGTACGTGGGCAAATAGTGGATTTCAAAGAAGGAACAAAAGGAATCCAATTCGAGGTAACAAAATTCTCTACATTCTCAATTTTATATGCACCTATGAAAAAGGAGCAGCCAAAAGAGGAAGTAAAAGTGGAGGAAGAAGTTACAGTAGAAGAGCCTGTGTCTGAGCCATATATTAAGGGCTATCCAGATGGTACATTCCGTCCAGAGGCATTTGTAACACGTGCTCAAATGGCAAGTATGTTGGCACGTCATCTAACAGGCAATTTAATTCCAGAGGTAACAGCGACATTTACAGATACAACAAAGCATGATGCCAAGGATGCGATTGAATTTGTGAAGGAAACAGGCTTATTTAAAGGCACAACAGCAACAACATTTAACCCAAATGGCTCTATCACACGTGCACAAATGGCTACAGTGGTTGCACGATGGTTAGCAGAAAATGGGGAAGTGAACAAGTCTCAGGCAAAGGTATTTAAGGATGTAAAAACTAACCACTGGGCAGCTGAAGCGATTGCGGTAGTTAGTGCACATGGCATTATGACGGGTACAGCTAAAGATACGTTCAATCCAGATGGTTATTTAACAAGAGCACAAGCAGTAAAAGTATTAAATCGCTTATTTGAACGTTCAGTTGCGTCAACAGAACAAACGCCATTATTCACAGATGTTTCAAGCAACCACTGGGCATTTGATGAGGTTCAAGCAGCAGCACAATAATCAGAGGAAAGCTGTCTTTATAATAATAGATAGGCTTTTAGAAATCGGCAAAATTTGTTTGGATTAAACTAGAATAGAGATCAGCAGGTTATTTAGTGCATGTGGGGGATATAGATCTCCTACATGCTTTTTTACATTTTTAGGATGAAATTGAATGATGCTAAAAGTTTTTTATGGGAATTGTGCAATAGTGGGATAAAAGTTGATAAAACGGAAAATAGTAAAGGTAACCTTATTAATGTTGAAAACAAAAATAAATTGACTTATCTGAAAATTATATTTATAATATTTAGCTAAAAATTATTTACTTTAACTTGATTATTATTTCAAAAGAGTATATCTTAATTAGCAGATAGATTTTTTATTCTTTTGAATGAATAATTATCCATTTGACTATTTTCAAGAAATCCATTCTCATACACAATAAAATAAACTTAAAAGGAGATCTATGATGATGAAGAATAAATTATTCTTGCTAATGCTCGTTCTAGTAATTGGTGTACTAGCTGCATGTGGCGCAAAAGAAAATAAAGACAATAGTACAAACTCAAATGCTGATGTGGGTACAGAGCAGAAGCAAGTATTAAAGGTAGGTACTTCAGCTGATTACGCACCATTCGAGTATGTTGATGCTGCAAAAGGTGAAGAAATTATCGGGTTTGATATTGATTTGATCAAATTAGTTGGTGAAAAAATTGGTGTAGACATGCAAGTGCAGGATATGGATTTTAACAGCCTAGTACCAGCATTACAAGCAGGTAAAATTGATGTAGTTATTTCTGGTATGACGCCGAATCCAGAGCGTGAGCAAGTGGTGGATTTCACGGATAAATACAATGAGACAGAACAAGTAATTATCGTGAAAAAGGATAGCAGTATTAAAAAAGAGGCTGATTTAACTGGCAAAAAAATTGGTGTACAAATAGCTTCTATTCAAGAAAATTTAGGGAATAATATTGCGAAAAAGGTAGATGCAACTGTTGAAGGACGTACTCGAATTCCAGAAATCATCCAGGATATGATGTCTAAACGTTTGGATGCCGGAATTTTAGAAGGTGGCGTTGCCAAAGGTTATCTTAAAACAAATGATAAATTAGCTGCTTTCCCTGTTGAAGAGCAACCAGAAGATTTCAAAGCAATCGCTGTTCCAAAAGGAAGCGACCTAAAAGATAAAATTAACAAAGCATTAAAGGAACTAGCTGATGAAGGTAAGATTCAAGAGCTAGAAGAAAAATGGCTAGAAAAAGCTGAATAAATACTTAGACACTGCGATAGCTCTATTTTGGGCTATCGCTTGTGCTTTTCATATTCTTAACAGAAATCAAGAAAGGAGGGAGATGCTGTGAATTTAGATTTTTCAGCTATCGTTCCCTCTATTCCTTATATACTTAAAGGAATAGGTGTTACACTTCAAATTGCAATTGGTGCCTCAATCATCGGTTTTATCGTAGGGATACTACTCGCACTGTGTAAAATTGGTAAAGTGAATGTTTTACGTTGGTTTGCGGATTTTTATACATCCATTTTCCGAGGTACACCACTTGTCCTACAATTATTAATTATTTACTATGCAGTACCACAGTTATTAGATATTCAAATTGAACCAATTCCAACAGCAATTATGGCATTTGGCTTAAACTCAGGTGCTTATATTTCAGAAATTATTCGTGCTGGTATTAATGCAGTCGATAAAGGCCAGATGGAGGCAGCACAAGCACTTGGAATTCCCTATGCAAAAATGATGAAGGATATTATTATTCCACAAGCAGTAAAAAATATTTTACCATCTTTAGTCAATGAATTTATCACATTAAACAAAGAAACAGCAGTAGTAACAGTCATTAGCGCATTAGATATTATGCGTCGAGCTTATATAGTTGGTGGTTCAACATATCGCTATCTTGAGCCTTTACTTTTTGCTGGTGTAATTTATTACATTATGACGCTTATTTTAACGTTCCTTGGTAAACGAATCGAGAAAGGAATGAGAAAAAGTGATTAAAATTGAAGAGCTTCATAAATCATATGGACAAAATGAGGTACTTAAAGGGATTTCAACTGAAATCAAAGAAAAAGAGGTTATTGCCATTATTGGTCCTTCCGGCTCGGGTAAATCAACATTTCTTCGTTGCTTAAACTTATTAGAAGAGCCGTCGAGCGGAAAAATTACAATTGCTGGTGATGTTTTAACTGATAAAGGGACAAATATAATGAAAATACGTGAAGAAGTTGGTATGGTTTTTCAGCATTTTCATCTTTTTCCACATAAAACAGTACTAGAAAATTTAACATATGCACCCATCAATGTGAAGGGGATGGACAAGTCAGCTGCCATAAAAAATGCAGAGGATTTACTGACAAAAGTCGGCCTATATGAGAAGCGTCATGAGTATCCTAATCGTTTGTCTGGTGGACAAAAGCAACGTGTTGCCATTGCTCGTGCACTTGCAATGGATCCAAAGGTAATTTTATTTGATGAGCCTACCTCTGCACTTGATCCAGAAATGGTTAAAGAGGTTTTAGCAGTTATGAAAAATCTTGCAGATACAGGCATGACAATGTTAATCGTTACCCATGAGATGGGCTTCGCTCGTGAGGTGGCAGATCGCGTACTATTCCTCGATGGCGGAAAGCTAATTGAGGATGCTCCACCAGAACAATTCTTTAAAGCGCCATCAACACAGCGTGCAAAGGACTTTTTAGAGAAGGTTTTATAGTATGCAAAAAAATCATTAGTCTATTAGATTCAAGCGGATAAAGTTATAAAGCACGGTGATTGTTAGATAAATTTCTAATAATCATCGTGCATTTTTTTATTTAGAAAATTAATCTTTATTCTTCTATAAATGAGGAAAACGTAAAATGTTTCTTTAATGTTTCGACATTAAACAATTCCTCAATATGATAGGCTCCTGCTGGTTGATTATGTTCAAGTAATTCAGTAGCGATAGTTGCTGCGATTTTAGCCGTTACCATTGATTCATCATGTTCCAAAAATGTTATTGCTACAGCTCTCTTCTCATACTGACCCCTACCAATAGCCTCCACCTTAATGCCACATATATCTGAACCAATTTTTATTTTTTGCATAGCTGATGCAAGTAGATGTTGAACCTTGTCGAATTTTAGTAAATAGGATAGACGACTTTTTTGTAAAAACGAGACAAATCGATTGAGCGACTCAATATCAAAGCCCATTCTCGTAACAATTTGTCTAGTTGAAAAATGCTTGGTTAATGTATGCTGATCTGAAAAATTAAATTGATAGAGACTGCGTTTTCCAACACCCTTAAAATGAACAATTCTCCTATTTGTAAAGTTATTGACGATCTGCTTTTTATGCTGATACATAATATGGTAGGGCTTATTTAGCTGGTCCAAAATCCATAAAATTGCCGCAGTGCCATGTGTATCCCCTGCTCCAAGTAAAATTGAAATATGAAGCTGGTCAACAGTAGTTAATTGCTGTGCGGCATGCATCGCCATTAAATTGGTTAATCCTGGTGCCATCCCAACACTGTAGACAATTGTAGAACGATATTGTACAGCAACTGGATGAAGATCCTCTAATTTTTTAAGAAAGGCATAGCTGGCAGTAATATCAATGTACATAATCCCCTCTCTCAAGCAGAGCTGAGCAAATGCAGTATCTTGTTGCTCTAAACACATAATTACAAGCGCTACACCTTCTAGTTGCTTCAGACGTACAGTCTTCGACACATCCATCTGTAGAGGGATTGCAAGATGATTATAGAGAGTGCATAATTGTTTAGCCTTTTCTATATTTCTACCAGCAATTAATACTCTATTCGGATAGCTTTGTAATAGGAGTTTTGCAATTTTCCCTCCGACTTCACCATAGCCTCCAACAATTAAGATATTCTCTTTATTCATTTAAAATTTTCTCCCTTAATAGCTACTAAAGCATCAATCATATGTGTTTTAAAATATGGAATGATTGTTGTAAAGCCAACATCCTTCAATAAATTAATAAGCAATTCAAGTTTAATCGGGTGGGTTGTAATGCTAAAGGATTGTTCAAAACGTTGCCAATGATTTTCAGAAATATTATTATGGAGCATTGAGCCTCGCCAGTAGCGGAGCTGATGCTTGAACGCTGAGGAAGTTAAATCAGCATTTATAGAAGATATAAACAGCACGCCATTCTCCTTCAAGCTATCTGCTATTTTTTGAAGCAGTGCTTTCTTTTGATCAAGATCCTGCATAAAATGTAAAACTAAATGACAGGTAGCTACATCAAACAGCTCTTTTACGTTAGATGTCAGTAAATCTCTGTCAATCCATTCAATATTAAGTGCATATGGAAGCATATCAATTTGTTTAGCAGCTAGCTCCAGCATTACCTTGGATGTATCAACTGCTGTGAAATGAGCAGAAGGCAATAATTCTCCTAATGTTAGTAATTCCTGCCCACCACCTGCACCTACTACTAAAACTTTATGTGTAGTGGGAAAGCTATGAAGTATATTGGCCATCATGTCATAAATAAGGTCGTAGCCAATAATCTTCTGACGAATGGATTGTTGGTATGTAGAGACAGAAGAGTCATCCCAGTTGTGTAATGGTTTATTCAATTAAATACCTCCTAATTTTTGTGGGTAGTAGATGCAGAGAGTAACTCCTTCATCTTTAAGCAATCATTCTTATGGAAGATTGCTGACTGTCTTGTAAAGTCACCTACTATTTGTGTTGGGCTGTTCCCTAAAATAAGTATTCGTTGTCCAATATTAAGAGCCTCATTCAAATCATGTGTCACTAATATAACTGTGGGCTGATAGTCCAACCAAAGTGAACGCACTAGTTGAAGCATTTCATTTTTTAAGTGGATATCTAATGATTGAAATGGTTCATCCATTAGCAAAAGTGCTGGTTGGTTGACCATTGCCCGAATAAGAGAAACACGCTGCTTCATACCACCACTTAATTGATGTGGATAGTGCGCTTTAGCATCATAGAGACCTGCAATTTCCAATAATTGATCTATTCTATCCTCTGTGACTGTCTCATCCACCCATGCAATATTTTCAAATACGGTGAGACTAGGAAGAAGTCGTGGCTCTTGAAAAACATATCCCAATGAGCCAATAGGAAAGCTGATAAACCCTGCATCCGGTGAAATTAAGTTCGCAATAAGCTTCAATAATGTTGTTTTTCCAATGCCAGAAGAGCCTAAAATACATGTCACTGTGGTAGGAGCTATTTGTAAATGAAACTGCTGAAAAATTTGCTTTTGATTTCTTGAGAAGGATAAATTATCTATGGTTAACATAGGTTGAGCCCCTTTCTATTCTGCATAAACGGACAATGACGAAGATAAAGGTGGAAAAACTAGAAATTAATCCGCAAAATGATCGTCTGCTTTAACAAACAGATAGAAACATCACATCACTTTATTAGCCTCTGTAAGAGAAATTCCATGGCTAGACCTGCCAAAGCTAGAATAACTGTCCAAGCAAAAACTGTTGGGGTATCAAAGTAAATACGTGCTTGGCTAAGCTGTTGTCCAATACCTCCATGTCCAACGATTAATTCTGACATCACAATTGTCTTCCATCCCATGCCAACTGCTATTAAGAGGGCAGACTGTAGGTAAGGTAACACTTGTGGGAAATAAATATCTCTTATCATTTTCTTGCGTGAGACTCGAAAACATAGAGCCATTTCCAGCAGCTCTTGAGGAGTTTGAAGTATCCCTTTCATTACATTAAAGAAAAAGATAGGTACTAAGGTGACAAAAACAATAAAGATTTGGGCACCACCATGTTCTCCAAACCATAAAACCGTGAATAGCATCCATGAAACAGGTGGGATGGATTGAGCCAAAATAATAATCGGCTTTATAACATTCTTTATCATATTTGATAAACCTGCCATGATTCCTAACATACTGCCCAACAATAGAGACAACAATATACCAATAAGAAAGGATAATGTTGTAATAAAGAATGCTGACCAAAATATAGAATTTCCTAATAGTTTGAATAAGACAGAAGCAACTACAATAGGACTAGGTAATAGTACATCAGGATATTTAGTAGCCAACATGGTCCAGAGAAGTATTAGCACGATAATACTACCTATTGAACGAAGCAGGCTATTCACTGTAATAGAAATCTTCATTAGGTAAAGCACCACCTAAGGATTCAGGTGCAATTTCTAGTAAAATCTTAAAGTAAGCTTCTATATCCTTTCGGGCTTGTTGAGCGGTTTGAAAGTGTAAGGAGCTATTTGTTAATGCACTTTTCATGATCTTTTCATCACTATTGAAAAAATCACTAAGTAATGGCAAGGTAACATCTGGCTGTTGATGTAAATCAGTAATTGCTGCTTCAGAAAGAGCTTGAAATTGTTTAATAGCATCTTGGTTACTAGACGCCCAATTCTTATTAATAAAAATACCGGTTTGTGGTAGTTGTTGATTAGATTGTTTCTGCCATACTTCCTCAAAGTTGATGACGATATGTAAATCTGTCTGTAAATTTGCTTGCACTATACTTAACAATGGCTCTGGAATAACAACATGCTGGATTGCACCTGATGCTAGTTGTTGACCAATTTCCGATATATTGACAAATGATAGCTTAACACCTGGGATATTATTTTGAGTGATTAAGTAATTTGTTAATATATCTGGCGGACCACCTTGACTAGGGACGAAAATAGTTTGATGTGCTAAATCTTCTATTTCGTGAACATTGTTATCGGTTGAAACAAGAAACATAGAGCCAAATGTATTGACTTGAATAAGCTGCAAGGGCATACCTTTCGCATATAAATTTGCCCCCATATTAAGAGGAAGTGCCATAAATTGTGCTTGTTCTTTCTGTATTTGAGCTAAAAGAGTATCTGCTGTTTCCCATGTGATAAGCTCAATATCCTTTTGTTGATGTGCTAGCAAGATACTTGGAAAAATAGATGGCGATTTTGGAGCACTAATGGTTGCCTTGAGAGTATGCTGCTGTTCATCTGAATCCTGATAATTGGTAGTGGCAGGAGAGGATTTTTCTGAGCAACCACTAATAACAGTTACTACTAGCAAGACAATAAAAAATATGTAATAAAATTTCTTCAAAATAGTATTCCTCCTTAGTGAACTCTTGTACAATTTAATTAAGAATTATTCTCAATTATAAAGTTTCAGAAAAAAAGAGCTATCCCATATTTCTGGGGGGAGGTAGATTTTTATGATGGATGCACAGTACTGGCGAAGAAAATCTGAACAATGCTTAAAGCTCAGCAAAAATTCATTTGAATATCGTCAATTGATGATAGAAGCTTTGCGTACGCAAATAAATTTTGATGCATATTGCTGTACATTAACGGATGCACATACACTTTTTTCGATAGGTGCTGTCACGGAACATTCTATAGAGGCTATTCATCAGGAGATAATGGAGTTGGAGTATGCTATAGAGGATATAAATAAATATGAATTCTTAGTTCGCAGTGGTCAACACATAGGTAGGCTAAGTGATTCGACAAATCAAAGCTTCCGCTATAGAGAAGTGCTAGCTCCTAATGGTTTTAGTGATGAAATACGAGCTGCTTTAACTTATCAGGGACAATGCTATGGTTTTTTAACGCTGTTCAAAAGAGCTGAAAGTGAGCAATCTTTATTTCAAGACAAAGATCTAGTACTTATAAAAATAGTGATGCCCATTATGGGGGAGACTTTAAAGGGGTTCCATCATTATATTATTGAGGAGCGACTTCCAACTGTAGAGGGAGAACAAGGTATTGTTATTTTTGATAGAGAGCTAAGAATACATTCTAGTAATTCAAAGGCTCGCAAATTGTTATCAATTTTAAGAAAGTATGAAAGCCTATCGGAATTGCAAATACCAAAGCCTATTCAGGCGATATGTGCAAAATTGCTTGCTGACAATTACAATACCAATACTTCTTTAATAGTGCCTATTAAGGATACAGGTTATATTACTATTCGTGCATCACTTATGTGGACAAGCCATCAAGAACAGCAAATAGCTTTATTAATAAATGAGGCTTCATCGAGAGAAATGCTAAATTTTTTAATAACGGCCTACAATCTCACACCAAGGGAAAAGGAAGTTGTGTTTGAAATTATTAAGGGGATTCCTACAAAAGAGATTGCCTATAATCTTAGTATTTCAAATTATACAGTGCAGGATCATTTAAAGGTTATTTTTCAAAAAGTAAATGTCTCGAATCGAAATGAGCTAGTGTGGAAAATTTTTTCTCGATTCCAATTAGATTAATAAGAACTAACAAAAGAATCTGCTGAATCGATAGCAGATTCTTATCATTTATAAATGGTCATTTTGATGAAATAATAGCTGATAGCCAAAGCCTCGTACATTTGAAATTTTCGCATGATGCCCAGAAATAGACTCTAATTTTCTCCTAAGGTTACTGATATGAACCTTTATTGCTTGGGTTTGTCCGATACTATCCTCTCCCCAAATCAATCTATAAAGCTCAGATGGATGAAAAATTTGCTCAGGATGCTGCGCTAAAAAAAATAAAATTTGAAATTCCTTAGTGGGCAATATGAGTACAGTATCATTAATATTCACTTTTCCAGAGTGAATATGAAAGCGAAAGTTTTCAATGGACAGGGTCTCTGAGTCTACATGCTTGTGGTTTATAGTCTCATTGATATATACAGGCGATCTTCTTATATTTGAATGCATACGTGCAATTAATTCAAATAAATCAAAGGGTTTTGTGACATAATCATCTCCGCCCAGCTCTAGCCCCCGTATTATATCTGAGCCATCTGCTAAACAGCTCACAAAAATAATAGGGACATTTGAAAATTTACGAATTTCTGCACACACCTCAAAGCCGTCAATGCCAGGCAGTTGTGCATCCAATAGAACGAGATCAGGTTGTACAATATTAAATTGCTGTAAGGTATCTTCACCATTTGAAAATATGTATGGCAAAAAATTAGCGTTTTTTAATGCAACACTAAGAAGGTTTTGAATATCTACATCATCTTCAACAATAATAATTTTTTTAGCCATGTATATCCTCCTTTACAAAGTTTACAGGTATGACTATTGTGAAGGTACTGCCTTTACCAAGCTCGCTTTCAACATAGATGTTTCCCCGATGCTTATGAATAATTTCCTTACTAATGGCTAATCCCAGACCAGATCCTTTTTTTGCCTTATTTGGGGCATTTCCTTTCATAAAACGTTTAAAAATATGAGGTAATAACTCAGCATCAATACCTTGTCCGTTATCCGTAACCCTAATTGACAAAGAACCTTGCAGCGTATCTCTTATGTTGGGCGTACAATCTACATCAATTTCAATGGTTCCATCTGTAGGAGTAAATTTAATAGAATTTTGAATTAAATTTAAAAATACCTGCTCCATGCGAGTAACATCTAACCAAGCATAAATGGAAACTCCCTCTATTGTGTGTAAGGCTGAATGCTGAAAATGAAGACCTTCATTTTCAATGTAGTGCTTCAGTTGCTTAACCATGTATTCTAAGAAATAATGGACATTGATATGCTCAAACGTATATTCAAATTGCCCTTCATCCATTTTTGCTAAATCTTGAAGATCTTTAGATAGATGATGGAAAAATTTAAATTTTTCGTAAATGATCGTTAAATATTCCTGTAATTCCTCAGATTCAACTTTAGACTGCATAATTTGAATATAGCCCTGCATGATTTGCATAGGTGTTCCTATTTCATGTGCAACAGAGGAAAAAAATGATTTTCTGGATGTTTCAATGTGCAGGAGCTGACTATTTTTCTCCTGCAAATCCTTTGTCCGCTCTGCCACTTTTTGCTCAAGGGAGGCATTTATTTTTAATAACTCCACAGATAAGGATTCAGCTCTTTTAAATGCCTCAGAACTCTTCTGTGCCACTACCAATGTCTGAATAAATAGAAAAAGGGCAGCCGCAATGGGCGATAAATCGATGGTTTCTAACCAGCCATTATATAAAAATAAATCATTGACGATTGCAATCATTAAGACAACCATTGTAAAGAAATTTAGGTAAGATCCCTCACGTTTACGTAATGCCGCTAGAGAAACAATATATAGCAAATATAGAAGCATAAAGCCTATCCAAATTTGAAAAGTAGAGAAAAATTGAGTGAAAATAATAGCGGGAAATAAAGTTGTCAGACTGAATAATATACAGACAAAAAGCGTCATCCTCACTATTTTTTTATTAATTTCCTGAGGGAAGGTATGTGCTAAAAATAAAAATACAACCATAAATCCAATATAAAAAGTAAGATACTCAATTTTCACGCTTAATTCCCAGGGGAATAAGGGAAATAATTGCATTAAGAGAATATTACCAACTAGCATTACTCGTAAAGAGAGTAATAAACAAAAGATGCCTAGAAAAATTGGCAACTGAGTAGTAACCCTAAATAAATATAAGGAAATATAATAAAAGCTTAGAGCAAGGACAGAGCTTGCAATGATGACATCTCTTATAATAGTGAGTTCCCGATGCTCTTTAATAACATGTTCGTAGCCAAAAATAATAGGAGACCACATTCCTCCCTTGCGTGAAGAGAAATTTGATACTTGCATGATTAATTCTATTTCTTTAGATTCAGACTGAAAAGTGACTACCTGCGAAAATGATCTTGGTTTCATGCTTTGACGGTCTATACCCACCTTACCATTTTCCGCAATAGGTTTACCATTTACCCATAGCTGAAAGGCAGAAGCGACGGAGGGTAGATAGAGTGAAAATAAATGGTCCTTCTCTTTTTCATCTAACTGAATATGCAATCGATATGTTCCATACCCCTGATTTGACAAAGGTTTACCAGTATAAGTAGCTCTCGCCCATGTACCCGGTACTTCTATGTATTGAGGTTTTACTTTTAACTTAGAATGTTGAAAATCCTCAGGCTGAAGCAGCTCCTGCCAATAAAACTCCCATTGTCCCCGTAAATAAAATTTTTTATCTTGCAGCTCCATTTCCTGTAGTGAATAAATACCTTGCTGTGCGGAAAGAGTCGTTTTTCCCTCACCAAGTGTAATGATAGGGATAAAAAGGAAAATAATTAGAAAGAAGCCGGTAGCTATGGCGATAATTTTTTTCATATCTAGCTCCTAACTTTCAATAATTTCATAGCAAAAGGTTAAGAAAAATTAACCTAAAAAATGGAATGAATTCGTGGTGGAATCTATTGACCTATAATATAATAAAAAAAAAGTTAAAAGTCACCAAAAAAATGCAACCTTTAGATTTTTTATTAGGTAGTAAGAATTAAATATTTCATATAAATGGGGTAATTAATTTCTGAATATTAAATCATATGAATCGGAGGTACTAAATTATGGCTTGGACATTTAGTTTAAATATTACAAATGACACAGATCGAGATATAGAGTTAGTTGAATCACAATTGCACTGGGGATACTGGAATACAAATGGTGAAGAGGATAAAGGACCCCAATCAATTAAAGCGGGAGAAACAATACAGGCTGTAGGAGTCAAATCCGCTTTTGGTCCAAATGGCTATGAATTTTCATGTTCATGGAAGGATAATAACAAGAATCAGGAAGAGAAAATGCTGGAACCGTACGGGGTAGTAAGCATCTATGTTAATGTGCCATATAATAATCCCAATGAAGCAGCTTGCAGAGCAAATGGGTATTTTGAGGTAAATGAGTGGAAGGGTATTACTCATGATGGACATAACTTTGTTCGGGATATACGTATTTCGAATAAGATGAACAGGATAAGAAAAAAGGAAGTACCTAATAGTTTATATACAGATTGGTCCAAAATAGAAACATTGAAAGTTGTTGAGAATGTAGAAACTATTGATCTTAATCAGTATATTCCTAGCGGGGTTCACTTTGAAAAGAATGCGATATTTAAAACGTCTACATTTAAAATTTCAAAAAAACTTTGGGATGGGGTCAATGATTTAGATTTTGATAGCCTTTATTTGAAAAAGCGTGAAGTGAATGATTATTTTTCTGTTGAGGTAACTTGCTTAAGAGCAGATGCTACAAAAATTGAGACGGTCACTAGAAGAGGAAAAATAAAAGTAAAAGATGAACGTTTTATATCGACTACAAGTAAGAGAGTAGTAGAAAAGGTTAGCACGATTGAGACCGCACTGAAATTTACGGAAAATGCTTCAGTTTCTGAAGAAAAAATAGTGAAGGCAAGTGTATCACAGGAATTACAGACGGAAATAAGGGCGAAGTTTAATATATTAAATTCTGTGACAAAAGAGCAACAGCAAACAGAAAGAAAATCAATTGATAGAGAATTTGAAGCACCAAGCGATAAAGATATGGATGTTGTACCTTGGATTTTTAGTAAAATGATTCTTTTATATCGAACTGATAAAAATAATGTGACAACATTAATCGGAGCATCCGAATGGGATTACGCAATTTTGAACCGTACACATGAATACGATGTTATGGACAATGCAAAGAAAAAAGTAACAACAGGAGGAGAGCGTTAAAATGGCAACTTGGACTTTTTCGTTAATGATTACAAATGCAACAGATCGTGAATTAGAAGTTTTTCATAAGCAACGAACTTGGGGTATTTGGAATACAGAGGATATTGAGGACAGGGAGCCTCTCAATGTTCCACCTAATACAACTATTCAGGCATTAGGCATTAAGGCTTCAACTGGACCAAATGGCTATGAATGTTCGTGCTCTTGGCGAGATAAGGTACCATCAGGTGAAAAATCCTATGGCACTATCTCACTATCATTAGATGTACCGCAAAAAAGTAAAAACAGAGCTGAATGCTTAGCGGATCATCAATTCCATATAGATAGCTGGGAAGACCTACCGGAAAAGGGTCATAACTTTGTGCGATCCATCATTGTAACAAATAAGAATTCCTAAGGACAATTAATTGATACTGGTAATGAAAAAAAGTGTGTGTGGTGATAATTATGAATCTAAATACATCCAATTTTTCTGACAAGGTGATGATTTTGATGAAATAAGCTTACGTACAGCTACAGAAGAAGACCGAGCGATATTATATCGAATATTTGAGGAATCACGAATGGATTTAGCGTATATAGAGGATGAAAATGTAAGAAAAAGTATTGTACAACAATATGAGTTAGATAATGTGCAAACTAAAATAATGTTCCCAGGAGCAGAAAAGATAATTATTCAATATAAAGGGGAGCCAATAGGGAGATATAGTATAGATAAAACAAATAAAGACTATCGATTAATTTGGATAGGACTACTTCATGTGTGGAGACGCAAAGGTATTGGAAAGTATATTTTAAAATCCCTGATGAAGGAAGCATCTTATTATATTAAGGGCATAAATCTTGAAGTGGTTAAATTCAATACAGCAGCTTATCAATTATATGAAGAATTAGGATTTAAGTTTGTAATGGATAAAGAAACAACATATGAGATGTACTGGAGAAAATAAATTTAAAGGAGAGATATTTATGGAAGCATTTCTAGGCGTAATTTTACCTTGGGCAGGAACGTATGCCCCTAGGGGATGGTTGTTATGTAATGGACAACAATTACCAGTTAATCAATATCAAGCTTTGTATGCTGTAATTGGGTTCCAGTACGGAGGGGATGGAAAAACATATTTTAATCTGCCGAATCTTAATGGTCGGGTACCTGTAGGTGCTGATATGGGGGGACAAAGAGATGCGGGAATATCATCGTATTCAAATGGTAGTAATGGTGGAACAGAGCAGACTACTTTAAATATCAATAATTTACCAAAGCATAATCATACGTTTAGCAGTACAAGTAGTACGCTTAATAATGCCAAAGCTGTTGTTGCTATTCCTACTGTAAACAATGATGGTACATCGAATATTCCGGATAATACCAGTAATCTAGGGAAAGGCATGTCCAATGGTAGGGATGCCACTATTTATAGTAAGAATACATCCAATAGTACTCTTAAACCCTTTGATGCTCCCGTAACTGGTAACGTGGTAATAAATGGTGCAATAGGAGAGACAGGAAGTGGAACTTCATTTGATAATCGCCAACCATATTTAGCAGTGAACTATATTATTTGTATCGAAGGACTTTATCCTCAGAGACCTTAGTAATTAAGGGGCGTGTTATGATGAAAATATTTTCTAGGTTAAAGATAGGTATTCTGTGCATTTGTATGATAGTGTTAAATCTTTCTTCGATGACACTTGTTGAGGTTCCAACGGTTTCAGCAACTACATTTCCATCAAGCGAGGATTTTGAAAGTTGGGATGGTGGAAATAATGTTCCAAATCCAGTGGATATTAGGGATTGGACTTTATCATTAGTAAAAGAAGATGATTTACCAGATGAAAGTGCATACAATATTTATATGGATACCAATGGCGATTTCGGATTTGATATGCAGGGGGGTATTGGAAGAGCAACAAAACTAGTCATAAAGTCAAATAAAGGACCTTTCAAAATAAATAAATTAACACTACAAAGTGGAATTGAAAATTTTAATTCTTGGCAAATTGAAGGATATAGGAATAATGGATTTATTGAGGGAGCCAAAAAAACTATTAATATCGCATATCCTGCGTTGGAGGATATCGTCTTTACAGAATCGGAATGGCAAAATATTGATGAATTAAGAATAAGCCGTGTAGATAAAATTTCTGAAATTTGGATTGGAATTTATAATATAGATGTAGATCAACCGATTACAGGTTCGGTAGATTCTATACCTCCTACATTAATAGATGGAAGCATAACTACTACAAACCTTAGCTCAAAAAGTGTAACGCTAAATTGGTTAACTGCAACTGACAATATTACTTCTACAGAAGATTTGGAGTATCAAGTCTATCAATCTATAAGTAATAATATTGATACGGTAAATAACATAGAGACAAATGGGATTGCATTGGGAAATTATTCGAAGAATACTGTAACACGTGATATTTCAGGGCTATTACCAAATGTAAATTACTATTTTAATGTTATTGTTAAGGATACAGCAGGAAATAAAACAGCCTATACTATGGTGAATGTAACTACACTTAATGAATATTCTGTAAGTTTTATTGTGGATGGAGGAAGTACTGTTGCTGCGCAAACCGTAGCTCATGGAAAGAAAGCGACAGAACCACTATCACCGCCAACAAAGGCAAACCATACATTTGGTGGCTGGTACACAAGCAGTGCCGTAGATACGCCATTTAATTTTAACAATGCCATCACAGGAGACACAATCGTCTATGCAAAATGGAATCCAGTGACGTATACGGTGAGCTTTAATGTAGATGGAGGAAGTGCAGTCACACCGCAAGATATAGCCCATGGAGAGAAAGCAACTGAGCCGACATCAGCACCAACAAAAGCAAACCATACATTTGGTGGCTGGTACAC
>NZ_JBYTBB010000044.1:24600-25104 GCF_058788755.1 Lysinibacillus sp. FW301-JW8 | reverse complement strand
CATACATTTGGTGGCTGGTACACAAGCAGTGCCATGGATACGCCATTTAATTTTAACAATGCCATCACAGGAGACACAGTTGTCTATGCAAAATGGAATTCAGTGACGTATACGGTGAGCTTTAATGTGGATGGAGGAAGTGCAGTCGCTTCACAAACAATAGCCCATGGAGAGAAAGCGACAGAGCCGACATCAGCACCAACAAAAGCAAACCATACATTTGGTGGCTGGTACACAAGCAGTGCCGTAGATACGCCATTTAATTTTAACAATGCCATCACAGGAGACACAGTCGTCTATGCAAAATGGAACCCTGTGACTGTGACGCATACAGTGAGCTTTGATGTAGCTGGAGGAAGTACCGTATCGAATCAAACGATAGATCATGGGAAAAAAGCGAGTCAGCCGACGCCAGCGCCAACGAAAGCTGGCTATACATTTGGGGGCTGGTATACAAGTAATGCCTACACAACACCGTTTGATTTTGACAGTGTAATTACAGGA
>NZ_JBYTBB010000044.1:0-24502 GCF_058788755.1 Lysinibacillus sp. FW301-JW8 | reverse complement strand
GAGACACAACGATCTATGCAAAATGGAATCCAGTGACTGTGATGCATACAGTGAGCTTTGATGTAGCTGGAGGAAGTGCCATATCTAATCAAACGATAGATCATGGGGAAAAAGCAAGTCAGCCGACGCCAGCGTCAACAAAAGCGGGTTATGCATTCGATGGCTGGTATACAAGTAATGCCTACACAACACCGTTTGATTTTGACAGTGTAATTACAGGAGACACAACGATCTATGCAAAATGGAATCCAGTGACTGTGATGCATACAGTGAGCTTTGATGTAGCTGGAGGAAGTACCGTATCGAATCAAACGATAGATCATGGGGAAAAAGCAAGTCAGCCGACGCCAGTGCCAACAAAAGCGGGTCATACATTCGATGGCTGGTATACAAGTAATACCTATACAACACCATTTGATTTTGACAGTTTAATTACAACAGATACAACGATCTATGCAAAATGGAATCCAGTGATTGTGATGCATACAGTGAGCTTTGATGTAGCTGGAGGAAGCGCTGTATCGAATCAGACGGTGGCAAATGGAGGAAAAGCAAGTCAGCCGACGCCAGCGCCAACGAAAGCTGGCTATACATTTGGGGGCTGGTATACAAGTGATACCTACACCACGCCATATAATTTTGATAATACAATTACAGCGAACACAAGTATTTATGCTAAATGGATTAGTAGTAACACAGGTGGTGGCAGTACTAATCCGTCACCGAATCCTGAATCAGGTTCAACAACACCTTCATCCAATGTAGAGGAAATTGTGGTAGATGTAGAGTCGGGTGATGGTGACCTAGTTTCTAAAACAACGATAAAACGAACAAAAGATGTAGATAACACTATGAAGGATGAAGTGACATTAACACCAGAGAGCGCAACAGAGACGATTAGAAAATTAAAGGAACAAGGAAATGATAAAGCACGGATTATCATTCCAGACCAGCAGGATCAAGTAAATCAAATCCATGTGTCTATACCAAATAATGTGGTGACACTACTACAAACTGGTGCAGTTCATCTTGAAATTGTCACAGATAACGTCAGAATTGAAGTGCCTAAAACTTCATTGGAAATGTTTAAAGATGATCTTTATTTCCGACTTGTTCCTATAAAAGGGCAGGATAAACAGCTGGAGATCAAAGAACAAGCGAAAAGGGAAACCGTGGTGCAGCAATTGGTAGAAAGTACAGCTGTAGAGTTGCTTGGTCGTCCAATGACCATTGAAACAAATATGCAAAGCCATGCTGTCACATTAACCTTACCTTTACCTAAAGATTTAACACAGGAACAGCTTGATCATCTTGCTATCTATATTGAGCATAGTGATGGTACAAAAGAAGTCTTGCGTGGGAAAATTGTAGAGTATCAAAAAGGTGTGCTTGGCTTGCAGTTTGAGGTTCATAAATTCTCGACCTTCTCTATTCTTTATTTACCAGAGAAGGAAAAAGTGGCGGAACCAACTCCTGTTCATACCACACATACACCTTATATCCAAGGCTATTCTGACGGCACATTCCGCCCGAATGCTCCAGTTACACGAGCTCAAATGGCGAGTATGTTTGCCCGTCATTTAACGGGAAATGCAGTTCCACAGGCAGAGGCAACATTTACAGATACGTTGCAGCATGATGCAAAAAATGCCATAGAGTTTGTCAAAGGAGCAGGATTATTTAAAGGTGTAACAGCTACTAGCTTTAATCCAAACGGTTCCATTACTCGTGCACAAATGGCAACAGTAGCTGCCCGTTGGATAGAGCAGCATTGTGCTGAAAATTCAAATGCTGCATTCTGTATATCAGCTTCACAAAGCATAGTATTCAAAGATGTTAGTGCAAATCATTGGGCAGCTAAAGCAATTGATATTGTCAATGCAACAGGGATTATGACAGGTGTAACGGAAGATACTTTCAATTCAGATGGATTCTTAACCCGTGCACAGGCGGTGAAGGTATTAAACCGATTGTTTGAGCGTCAGGTTACGTCAGAAGCACAAACACCACTATTTACAGATGTCCCTCCCAAGCATTGGGCATTTTATGAAATTCAAGAAGCTGCAAAAAAATAGCATATAAAATAGGAGCACGTCAATGTTTAACAGATTGGCGTGCTTTTTCATCTTTATTATTCAAAGAGTAACTGATATCCAGAACCCCTTTTATCTATACCATTGTTCCTTTATCTACTTAATTCAGCATATAAAATAACCTGCCCATAGTATATCATGTGAAAAATTAGGAAATAAATATAGGCAAAATGAATTTGAGATAGATAAATTGAGTATTCTAAGTGCATGTACTTTGTTTTTTGCTTATAATAGGAGAGTCAGAATTATTCTGAATAAGTAGCCACAGGGTGAGCGATTGCGATTGAAAAAATTATTATATGTAGTTTTGTTTTTTGTTTTTATAGTCATTTTTTTGTACGTAAACAATCATTGGCTGGTTGTCAGCAAGCATGTATTCGAATCGGAAAAAGTGCCCGCTGGCTTCGATGGGCTACGTATTACCCAAATAACAGACCTACAGGATGCTCTCTTTGGTGAACAGCAAGAGAAACTCATAGCAAAGGTGAAGACAACAAATCCTGACCTGATTTTTATCACAGGTGATTTAATTGACAGTAATCGTTATGATTTAGAGCGAAGCTTGCAGGCGGTTAGGGGATTAGTGGAACTGGCGGATGTCTACTATGTACTTGGAAACCATGAAGTAGCAACTAATAAGGTAAGCGAAATTTATGAGGTGCTCTCATCGTTAGGTGTACATGTGTTAGCCAATGAATCTGCATTTATTGAGCGCGACGGGGAGCGCTTAGCGATTGTTGGGATAGAAGATCCGTTAATGGGTAGAACTACAGAAGACATGCTGGAGATGGTAACAAAGCATGTACAACCAGATGTTCTAACCATTTTACTAGCACATCGACCAGAAGTGTTTAAAACGTATGTAAATTATGGAATTGACTTAGTGTTTGCGGGACATGCTCACGGTGGACAGGTTCGTATTCCCGGTATTGGCGGTATCTTCGCTAGGGGCCAGGGATTATTCCCAAAATATACGGCAGGTGTATATGAAGAAAATTCTACAACGATGGTCGTTAGCCGAGGATTAGGGAATAGTTCTGTACCTTTTCGAATTTTTAATCTACCAGAAATTGTCGTAATGGAATTAAAGAAAAAATAAAGCACTGCGTTTATGCTACGCAGTGCTTTCTATTTGTTTTCGTTCAATACGTTTCACAAGATAAATACTTATTTCATATAAAATAATCATCGGAATTAGTACAAGAAGCTGACTAATAAAATCAGGTGGTGTGATGACTGCTGAACCAACGCCCATCCCAATATAAGACCAGCCACGGATTTTTTTCATAGATTCAGCTGTGAGTACACCAATGGACGATAAAAACAGGGCTACGATTGGTAATTCAAAGAGTAGTCCGAGTGGTATAGTTGTCATCACTAAAAAATGCATATATTCATTTGCTGACACCATGACATCAAAATTAGCGGCTCCGATGCTCACTAAGAATGTGTAGCTAAGTGGATTTACAATAAAATAACCGAAGGCTATCCCCATTAAAAAGAGTACAAGCATGACAGGAGCATAGAGTCCAAGAAAGCGACTTTCTTCCTCCTTTAAACCTGGCTTTACGAAGCTCCACAAAAAATGAACTAGAAATGGCATAGAAAAACCAAAGGCAAGTGTGGTGGAGATTGTCATGTAGAATTTGACTACCTCTAACGGGCCTAAAATAATAAGCGAATGACCCCGAGTTACATAAGGAAACCAAATATTAATTGTAGAAAATACAACAATAAAAAATAGAATAAATACGATTAGTCCTTTAATAATTTGCTTTCGTAATTCTGTAATATGCTCAAGCAATGAAGCCATTGGAAAAAGTGGTTCATCGATTAACATAGCCTGTTCAATTGTTTCAGTTGGAGTTTCAACAAAAGCCTCCACAGGTGTGAGAGGCTCAGTTTCTTTCTTATCAAGGGGACTTAAATATTTTCTTTTTCTATCTTCATATGGATCCATAGGAACACCTCCTACGAAGCATCAGATTTTTTTTCGGGTTTTTTCGTTTGCTCATCATCGTCATCCATAAGCCCCTTTGTGGATTTTTTAAACTCTGCAAACGTTTTGCCAACAGCACCGCCAATCTCTGGCAGTTTCTTCGGACCAAATACAATTAAAACAATGACTAAAATAATAATTAGTCCAGGTATTCCAATTGCTCCAAGACCTCCCACAGTCTCGCCTCCTTTAATTACTATATTTTTTATACTAGCGAACCACCTGATTTACTATATTTCACAACACCCTCTGCACAACGATATGCTAGTGCACCTAACGTACCTGTAGGGTTATAACCACCATTGTGAGCAAAGTTTCCGGCACTAACAGCAAATAGATTCTCTACACCCCAATGCTGAAGATAATTATTAACAACCCCGTCCTCTGGCTTTAAGCTCATAACGGTTCCGCCTGTGTTATGTGTTGTTTGATACGGTACAATATTGTAATCAGAGATTTCAGCATTTGGGACTACCGTTTTTGCGCCCATTTCCTTCATAATGTCAGCGGCACGAGCCGAGATATATTTATGAAGTGCACGATCCTGATCCGTAAAGTTGTACGTTAGCTGTATTAGAGGTAAACCGTAAGCATCCTTATAGGTTGAATCAAGAGTTAGATAATTTTCTTTATGTGGCATGGAAGCACCTTGAGCACCAATACCGAATGAGCGTGTATAGTAGTGAATAGACTGCTTTTTAAACTCGGGTCCCCATGTTGGGGTATCAGGAGGAGTTGGATTTGAACCGATAGGGCGTGCTCCTGTTTGAGTAAGTGCTATACTTCCACCATGAATAAAATCTAAGTCACTATGGTCGAAATTATCCCCATTGTAGTCATCCACACTCACACCAAGGGAGCCAGCCCCCATAAATGTGTTAAACTGCTCATCGAAGAATCCTGCAGCACCAGGAAGTATTTGATAGCAATAATTTCTTCCAAGCGTCCCTTTCCCAGTAGCTGGATCATAGCGTTCCCCAATATTAGAAACCATTAATAACTTGGCGTTATTAAAGACGTAGCTTGTAAGAACAACAACATTTGCTGGCTGAATAAATTCTTCTCCAGATATCGTATCGATATATCTAACACCAGTTACTTTATTGCCTTGCTTGAGGATTTCTACAACGTTGGAGTTATAGCGTAAATCAAAATTACCTGTTTTTAAGGCAGTTGGTACAACCGTTATTTCCGCAGATGATTTTGCTCCATATTCACAGCCGAAGCGCTCACAAAATCCACAATATTGGCAAGCATTAATCGTTTCACCATCAGGGTTCTTATAAACCTCTGATACGTTTGCAGAAGGAAGCATATAGGGCGATAACTTAAGTTTTTTTGTTGCCTTTTCAAATTGTTCAAGCATCGGTGTCATTTTCATAGGTCCTGTAGGATAAGGATTTGAACGTTTTCCACTAAATGGGTTTTTGTCATCTCCAGAAATACCTGCTGTTTTTTCAAACTTGTCGAAATAGGGCTCCAGCTCATCGTATGTTAATCCCCAATCCTGAATTAGATAGTCAGGTCCGAGTTTATTTGGGCCATAGCGCTTGTCCGTTAATGTTTTAATTTGAAAATCGTAGGGTAAGAAGCGATATGTCATACCGTTCCAGTGTGTGCCAGAGCCCCCAAGCCCCTCGCCAAGTAAGAAGGAGCCTAGCTGACGCATAGGTAATGCCTTCATGTTGCGATTGTTTCGGAAACTGACCGTCTCTTTTGATAGGTTTTGCATTAAATCATATCGAATTGCATAACGATACTCGTCATGGATACTCAAAAAATCTTCTGTCCCACGTTTTTGTCCACGCTCTAAGCCAACGACCTTCAATCCAGCTTTCGAACATTCTGCAGCGACAATGCCGCCAGTCCAACCTACACCGACTGTTACAACGTCTACGCTCGGTAATGTTGTTGCCATTTGCAAGCCTCCTTCTGTTAATGACCGCCTAATGAACTAGGCTCAATTTTTTGGAATTTAGGATCTTCAATTTGTGATACATACGCCATTTGATGACCAGGGAAGTTCTTCATACGCCAGCCATCCATATTTTTATTTCCACCATACATAGGGTCAGAGTATGCCCCCTCCAATGTTGCTGCACGCAATAAAGTAAAGAAGAATGCAGAGGTTACACCACTCATTTGAACCTCACCTTTCTGGAAGGCCGTTAAAACTTCATCCATTTGTTTGCCATCTAAATCATTGAAGCTTTTTTTATAGCGATTTTGAGCCTCTGCTTCTAATTTTTGGATTCCTTGCTTAAAAATTTCTCCTCGTGTTAAGCGACTTTGGTAGCCTTGAGTTGGGGCCCCTTCAGCAAACGGACCATGCATATATTCTTTAGAGTTACTTCCGTATTGTCCTGCAAGTTGATGATCAATGAAGTAAGGAACATCTAAGCCTTTTGCTCCTGGACCTAAATCATCTTCTGGAAAAATACGTTCAGTAGCATTTGATAAAATATTGAAATCTCTTTGATTCATAAAGAACATTTTCGCTTTTGGTGAGCCAAGCGCTTCATTCGTAGTGCCATGTTGACCATGCTCTAGTGTGGAAGTTCCCTTGCCTGGTAGGTTATAGCCTACAAGTCCTCCGATTATTCCACCACCGACTAATGTACCTGCTGCAATCCCTGTTGTTTTTAAAAAATCTCGACGTGAAACATTGTTTTCTGAACTCATGGAAATCCTCCCCTCAAATGTATAGAAACTTTCCTATCTTTTATAATCAGCAAAAAAAGTAAATTATAATCAAACCCATTGGAAAAAATTTAATTTCTATCCAGTGGCAAAAACCATTCGAATGCAATTAAGAAAATATGTGAATAATTTGTTCAGAAATGTAAGCACTATAACGGTAGTGTAAATACCAGTATTAAACATTTATTATTCTTATTGGAAAAGTTTTATTGACTTCTTCTTTTTGTGACCTTACTCTGAAGAAGAAGGACAAAAAAATACTAAAATGATGTTAAATATGGGAGATGTGAGAAAAGAGAATATGTGGATTAAAGGTATAGGTGGTAAACTAGTTGTCGCAATTATAGTTCTAGTATTTGTAACGTGTGGAACGCTTGGTGCATCTACCATGATTAGTAGTACGAAAGCAGTGGATGAGCAGGTTGAATCTAATTTATTATCTAGGGCGGCAGATGTGTCAAAATACATAGAGGAGCACTTCCAATTAACTTTAGTGGAGGTAGAGGCAATTGCTGAGCAGGAAGTAATTCGTAGTATGAATTTTGAAGATCAAAAGAAGTATTTAACGAAGCGTCTTGCAGATAATGAGAATTATTTAGGATTTGGAATTATAACTGCTGATGGGATTGCACACTATTTAGATGATACGACAGCTGATTTAGGGGATCGTGAATATGTAAAGGAAGGGTTTACAGGCAAGTCTGTTATGTCTGATGTAATGATAAGTCGTGTAACAGGTGAACCAGTTATTTTAATCGTTTCACCTATCGATACAATTACAGGTGAAAAGGGATTATTATTGGCTCGAATTGATGGTTACTATTTGTCGAAAATCGTTGAGGACATAAAAGTAGGGGATAATGGCTATGCTTTCATGCTAGATGCAAAAGGCACTATTATCGGTCATAACAATCACGATTATGTAAAAGAGCAATATAATCCGATTCAAGTCGCTGAAGAATCTGGAGAAATGACAGGAAGGGCATTAGCAGCACAAGAAATGGTTGATCATACTCAAGGATACTTTTCCTTTGAAAATGATGAAACAGGAACCAATCTTTTAGGATATCACACTTTAGATAACGGCTGGAAAATGGGTGTTATTGCACTGGAGGGTGAAATGATGTCAGGTCTTTCACGTTTGAAAACCAACTTCATCATCACAACTATTGTTGTCTCTATACTAGGACTACTTATCTCGTTTGCAATTTCGCGATCAGTCAGTAAGCCGCTTCGTCATGTTTTACGCATTACTGAGGGGCTATCTGAAGGTGACTTTACTCAGGAAATACCTGATAAATATTTAAGACGACTTGATGAAATGGGGACAATGTCAAGAGCATTAGACCAAATGACAAACAATATGCGGGAAATGATTTCGCAGGTAGGTCAAGAAGCTACTTCGGTTAATGAAGCCTCATGCGATTTAATGGAAGATGTGCATGCTGTAACCAAACAATCTAAGCAAATAGCTGGGGCAATAAATGAGGTTGATCGTGGCGCACAAAGTCAAACAGCGATGGCAGAGGAAAGCGCATCAGCTATGGAACAAATGGCATTAGGGGTTCAAAATGTCGCAGAGGTGGCTTCTACAATTGCCTCAAATACGCAATTTATTTCCCAGAAAATTAGCGAAAGTAACGAAGCAGTTCAACAATCCATTACACGAATGAATGAAATTCAACAGGGTACTGCGATAGAACTAGAAATCATTCGTAAACTGGAACAAGAGTCTGAAGAAATTAGTTTAATCTCAAAAATGATTACGGATATTTCTGACCAAACGAATTTATTGGCACTAAATGCATCGATTGAAGCAGCACGCGCAGGAGATGCGGGGAAAGGATTTGCAGTTGTAGCAGAAGAAGTTCGCAAGCTATCAGAGCAAACAGCTGGATCGGCCACAAAGATTAATGTACTTATAGAAAGAGTACAGTCCTACACATTAGAAGTAGTGAAAGCTGCTGAATTGGGTGAGGAAAATGTTGATCGTGGATTAGAATCTATTGAGACTTTGGGTGAGCGTTTTGATGAAATGGTACATGCAGTTGGTGAAATTTCTAGTCAAATTGAGGAAATGAATGCTTCGGCTGAACAAATGTCTGCGAATACAGAGGAAGTGTCAGCTTCGATGGAGGAGATGGCAGCAACAGCTCATGCAGCAAGTGACTATGTGCATGAAGTGACAGATGCTACAACAGAGCAAATGAAAACAGTGGAAATGATGAATCATCAAACTGTTAAACTTTCTGAAATGGCAAAACGATTGTATGGGGCTACCCAGAAATTTAAACTTTAAAAGATGAAGGAGCTGTCGTGATGATAAGACAGCTCCTCTTTTGTTTTAAAAGGTTAAATAAGCACATCTTGCATGGCTTTAAGGAGTTCTTCGGTAGAGATTATATGCTCTCCACCGCCCTGAACCATTTGATCATTACCGCCACCTCTTCCATTTATGAGCGGCAAAATCTTTGCAGCTATATCTTTCATACTTCTTTCAGCTGCTGCACCTCTTGCTGCAACAAACTGAAGCTTGTCTTCAGTTTCAGCAACAAGAAGTACGATAGTATCTGCCTGCTCAGTAACAATCATACGTGCTAACTTTTGTAGCTCCTGCATCGTACGTTGAGTATAGACTACAGCAATAATGTGGTTGTTATTGGAAATGAGCGCCTTTGCTTCAAACTGGAGTAGCTCTTCTTTTGCATGAACAAGTGCTTTTTCCGTATTTTTCTGTACTGATAAAACTTTAGCAAGCGCAGTAGCGGCTTCAACTTCGGGTACACTTAACTGCCTTGCCACATCAGCTAGTACTTTTTTACGCACGGCAAGCTCTTTTAAAACCCGCTGACCGCACACAAAGGAGACGCGAATATTGCCCTTCATTTTTTCAGTGCTAAGAATTTTAATTGCGTTAACTTGTCCTGTGGAGGTTGGGTGTGTCCCGCCACAACCGTTATAATCAAAATTCGGAATAATTACTAGTCGAATATCTCCAGTAACTGCTACATCTTTACGTAGATTATAATTCTCCAGTTCATTTTCTGTAATCCACGTCGTTTCAATTGGACGATTTTCTAAAATAATATCATTGGCAAGAGCTTCAGCTGCTAAAAGCTGTTCTTCAGAAATTGAATCCACAGCCAGATCAATTGTGACCTGCTCACTGCCTAAGTGGAAGCTGACAGTCTGTATATTAAACAGTTCGACAAAAGCCGCTGTTAAAATATGCTGCCCCGCATGTTGCTGCATATGATCAAAGCGTCGTTGCCAATTTATTTGTCCTTGCACATCTCCAGTCAAAATAGAAGCGTCACCCTGAATATAATGTCTTATTTCATCGCCCACCTTTTCAACATCAATAACCTCAATACCATTTATGGTCCCTGTGTCATGCGGTTGTCCACCACCCGTAGGATAAAATGTAGTATTTGAAAGCACGATGAAGTCTCGACCATTTTCATCAGTTCCATTACTGCTAACAGTCGCATCAAATTCTCGCAGCATCACGTCTTGGTAATATAATAGCTCCTTCAAGAAAAAGCCTCCTTTTATGTAGTGTATCCGTAAGAGAAGCATCTCTCTAAATTTATTGTGTCATAATTAAGGATAGGTGTATACGAGTTTTCTAGTTGACCCATGCTGAATTTGATTTAATATATAAAAGAACAGGTTAACATAAAGGAGCTAGTATTATGGAAATTACACAATTCTCAATGGAAGAAATTTTAGATCCAACAAACATTATTGAGGGTAAGCGTTACGAGTTTATTTTAGACGTGGAAGTTGACGAAGAAGATGAGCTTTACCACGAAGCAGGTATTGAAGTACGAGTACTAATCGCTGAAAAAGGTGAAGAACTATTTATTTTAAACTACTTTGTTATGGAAAAGGCAGAGGGCGAGTATTTAGATTTTGCATTAGAGGATGAAGAGTTAAATGAAATTTTAGCCTTCTGCAAAGAGGAATTAGCAAAAGCTTAATAACTCATTTAAAGGATGCAGGTAAAGAACAACTCTTTACCTGTTTTTTTATCTTCATTCAGCAGATTATTACTGTGCGACAGCAACACACGACTGAGTGGCCAACATCACATTGGCCCATAGCTCCCGATGTATGTCACGGATTTTGAAGATGAGCCTTTCAAGCGCAATTACGTTGGGGCTTAATTGATTTAAGAATTATTTAAGATTGCTGAAATAGTAGTGTTGAGTTCAAGGGGTAGACTAAGTTTTAGCGTTAACATTAACGGGAATTTAAAACGAAGAGGTGCTTTTATGTCTATTTATACACAATCGATTATGGTGGCTTTTCTCATAACCATTTTTTTATCCTTTGCTTTGTTTATACCTTGGCTAATTTATACGTATCGAAAATATGGTTATTTATCTATATCTAAAACGATTATTATGTTCTCCTTTATTTTTTACTTTTTATCAGCATTGTGTTTAGTCCTATTACCGCTTCCTTCAACTCGTGATACTTGTTCGCTACAAGCTGCGGATACTGTTCACTACAATTTACGCCCATTTCAATTTATTAGGGATATTTTAAAGGATAGTGGAATAGTTTTGACGAGTCCCTCAACATGGCTTTATATAACGAAGCAACCAGCATTTTTTCAAGCATTTTATAATTTCTTATTACTTATGCCATTCGGGATATACTTGCGTTATTTTCTTAAAAAAAGAGAGTACTGGAAACGTGCATTTATCATTAGCTTTTTGCTAACATTGTTTTATGAGGTAACTCAGGTTACAGGAGTTTATGGCATCTTTAATTGTGCGTACCGTATTTTTGATGTAGATGATTTAATGCTTAATAGCGTTGGTGCATGGCTAGGATTCTTTTTAGCACCTATCGTATGGGCGCTATTTCCTTCTCATGAGGCAGTACAGGCAAAGGCAGCAGAAATTGCAAAAAGTGATATCGTCAAACCACTATCTATTTTGCTAGCCATTATTATTGATTTATTTATTGCGCAGCTTATTTTGATTGTAACAGGGGTGGTAGTACCCAATAATAGCATTTTTGAATTTGTTTTAAAGTTCCTATTGTATATGCTGCTATTTGGTCTAGTTCCGACTATTACAGGTGGTGCAACCATTGGTATGAAGGTTCTACGCTTTACGATGACAAGTGTAAAGGGCAAAGGTATTATTCAGAACACATGGCGACGCTGCTTCGCAATATTAGCAACGATTAGTCTATTAGAGATGATTGCGATTTTAGGGCAAATTAAGCTAAATATGGATTCACCCTTCTATGTGCTACAAATAGTAATTACATTGGTAGCATTTATGGCTGCACTACTTATTAGGCTTATAATTGTCATACATGTAGCTCGTGTCTTAATAAGTGGGGGGAAACATCATCTGTTTATTGATGAATATGCTGGATTGGTGGCGACGAGAAAAAAATAAGGGGGATTGTTGAATGAAATACGTAATCATCGGGGGAGATGCTGCTGGAATGTCAGCAGCAATGGAAATATATCGAAATGTACCAGGTGCAGAGATTACATCTTTAGAGCGCGGGTTTATTTATTCTTACGGGCAATGTGGATTGCCCTATGTAGTAGATGGACGTATTTCATCGACAAAGCGGCTTATTGCAAGAGATGTAGAAACATTTCGTGATAAGTATGGCATTGATGCACGAGTAGGTCATGAAGTAAATAGAATAGACGTAGACAAGCAGCTTGTTTTTGGTACACAGGCATCAGGAGAAGCTTTTGAACTTCCCTATGATAAACTTCTTATCGCAACAGGTGCAGATCCAACTATGCCAGTGAAAAAAGGTGCCGATTTAGCTGGAATACACACAGTGAAAACGATTCCTCAGCTAGAGGATTTACTAGCCGATTTAACACCAGATATAGAAACTGTCACTATTATAGGTGGCGGCTATATTGGCCTAGAAATGGCTGAAACCATTCATGCATGTGGTAAAAAGGTAAGATTAATTCAACGAAGCAGGTATGTTGCTAGAATTTTAGATGAAGAATTTGCCCAGCATGTTCATGATGAGGCAAAAAAGAATGATATTGAGCTGTTGCTAAATACAAAAGTAGAGGCGTTTGAAGGTCAGCACCGTGTGGAACAAGTGGTGACAGATAATGGTGCCTTCCAAACGGATTTAGTGATTATGGCTGTAGGGATTAAGCCGAATACACAATTTTTAGAGGGAACAGGTATAGCGATGTTGAAAAATGGTGCAATCATTGTTAATCGCCATTTAGAGACCTCTATCGAAAATATTTACGCTGCGGGTGATTGTGCTACGCAATTTAATATTGTCAAGGAACGTTTAGATTATATACCGCTGGGTACTACTGCTAATAAGCAAGGACGGCTGGCTGGACTCAATATGTCTGGTAAATTTGCACCGTTTCGTGGCATAGTGGGTACTTCAATTTTAAAATTTTTTAATCTAACAATTGCTACAACGGGTATTAATGAGCGGAAGGCAAAAGAGCTGGGATTTGACTATGAGGCTTTTAAATTATCAGCTCGCCATATTGCAGGTTATTATCCTGGTGCTCAACGAATGTATATTAAAATTGTTGTGAGAAAGCGGGATCAACTGTTGTTAGGTGCTCAAATTGTAGGACCTTCTGGTGTTGATAAGCGTATTGATGTTTTTGCAACAGCTTTATACAGTAAAATGACACTACCCGATTTATTAGATTTAGATTTAGCCTACGCACCACCATTTAACGGTGTTTGGGATCCATTACAGCAGATTGCAAGAAAGAATGGACGTTTATAAATAGGGAGGTAGAGAAATGAGCATTTATGATATTAATGTAACTTTAGAGGATGGTACCATCTATAGCCTGGAACAATATAAGGGAAAGCCTATGCTAATTGTCAATACAGCCTCAAAATGTGGCTTTACACCGCAGTTTGAGGAATTAGAAGGACTCTATGAGAAATATCAGGAGGAAGGGCTTGTTGTCCTTGGATTCCCGTCAAATCAGTTTAAGCAAGAGCTTGCGACTTCTGAAGAAGCGGCATCACAATGTCGACTGACATATGGAGTTAAGTTTCCAATGCATGAGATTGTCAAGGTGAATGGTAAGGAAGCGCATCCTATTTTTGATTATCTAACTTCTCACTCCAAAGGATTTTTAGGCAACAGCATTAAGTGGAACTTTACAAAATTCCTTGTGAACCGTGATGGTGAGGTTGTTGGACGTTACGCATCAGCAGATAAGCCACATAGCTTTGAGGATGATATTAAGAAAGTTTTAGCTCAATAGTTTAGGAGGATTCACGCACAATCAGTGTGTGAATTCTTTTTTATGTCGATATTTATTAAAAATTGGGCGATAAGAGAGGGAAATGTTTCGATAAAATGCATTAACTTTTCGATAACACATAATGGATTTAAGGTTGCTGTAAGCTTGCGACAAAATTGCTGTAAGTTTGGGGTCGTATACTAAGATCAGAAAGAAGAGGTGAGCGTATATGACGCCATTATTAAAGGTACAAAACGTTGAAAAAACTTACGGCAAAGGCGCAAATACTTTTACAGCGCTATCAAATATATCATTTGAAGTAGAAAAAGGAGAGTTTGTTGGTGTAATGGGTCCTTCGGGGGCTGGGAAATCTACGCTTTTAAATGTATTAGCTACGATAGATACGCCAACGACTGGTGAAATTATTATTGGTGATACCGACTTAGCACTTATGAAGGATGCAGAGTTAGCAGATTTTCGCCGTGATAATTTAGGATTTATTTTCCAGGATTATAACTTGCTTGATTCTTTAACGGTTCGAGAAAATATTGTTTTGCCACTAGCTATTGCAAAGATGCCAACGAAGGCTATTAACGCAAGAGTTGATCGCATTGCTTCTTTGTTTGGCATAAGTGATTTATTGGATAAATATCCTTATCAAATTTCGGGTGGACAAAAGCAACGTACAGCCTCGTCACGTGCATTAGTGACAGAGCCAAAATTAATCTTTGCCGACGAGCCTACAGGAGCATTAGATTCAAAATCAGCAACGGATTTGCTTGAAAGTTTAAGTAATTTAAATCAATCGCAAGCATCTACCATTATGATGGTTACCCATGATGCCTTTGCAGCTAGCTTCTGTCAGCGCATTCTATTTATTCAGGATGGTCAGCTTTCTAAGGAAATTCAACGTGGGACTCTAACAAGGAAGCAATTTTTCCAAGAGATCTTGCAGGTGCTGTCTAGCATCGGGGGTGGAGTAAATGACGTTATTTAGCTTAGCGCGTAAAAACATTCAGCGCAATTTGTCGAATTACTTTTTATATATTGCCTCAATGGTATTTAGTATTGTTATTTACTTTACGTTTGTGACACTAAAATATAATGATGATCTGTCAGCCTTAAAACAATCCTCTCAGCAAATTAAAGGATTGATGAGTGCATCGTCTGTAGTATTATTGTTCTTCATTGTCATCTTTATGGCATATTCTAATTCATTTTTTATGAAGAAACGGAAAAAGGAAGTAGCCCTCTACTCACTACTGGGTGTGCGTAAGCAAAAAATTGGCTTAATGCTCTTTTTCGAAAACTTAGTCATAGGACTAGTCTCTCTAGTGCTCGGTATCGTTCTAGGATTCTTTATGTCACAGGGTCTATTAATGATCTTAGTACGATTAATGGGCTATGAGGTTGTTGGAAGCCTAACTTTTTCAGTAGAAGCACTAATTAATACAACTGGTATTTTTACACTATTGTTTTTATTCACATCCTTACAAGGCTATCGTGTTATTTACCAATTTAAACTGATTGATTTATTTCATGCTGACAAACAGGGTGAGCAAATTCCACGTGCATCTTTAGTAGCTGCTTTACTTGGGACAGCACTCATTTCATTCGGTTATTATACAGCTGCCTCTGATATGTTTTCGAGTGAAATTTGGCGATTCTTCACCGTTTTAGGTACGCCGCTAATGGTCATAGGAGTAACTATTGCAGGGACTTATCTTCTATTCCATAGTGTAAGTGTCTTTGTGCTCACAGCATTAAAAAAAGCAACCTCTTGGTCATGGAAGGGCTTGAATTTAATAGGCGTCTCACAGCTATTGTATCGCATCCGAGCAAATGCGAAATCGTTGTCGATCATTGCGATTTTAAGTGCAACAACTATTACTGCTGGCGGTGGTGTCTTCGGTATGTATTACAATGCAGAAGCAACTGTACGACAGATGCTGCCAAATACATTTATGTGGAAGGGCGATTCAGTAGAACTTACTCGGAAAGACGTCTTATATAATGAATCACTAGCTGTGAAAAATTTACGTGTCGATAATGAATTCTCGTTTTTTGAATATACATTACTTAAGGAATCGGATTATAATCGTTTAGCTAAATTCCAAGGTAAGGATCAAGAACTGCACATTGCAGATGGATCAACCGTATTACTTGATGCAGCCTACGATGAACGATTTTCACATGATTTTACTGGGGAAGACTTTAAGCTACAAAACGGAGATTCCTTTCGCGTAGATAAAATGTACACAGAAAGCGTACTAAACTTTATAGCAGCTGGAACGGTACTTGTTGTAAATGATCAAGAGTTCGCTGAAACTGATGCCGAAGAGGTAAAGATGCAGGTTGTTGGGTTAGACAATGATTTAAAGCAGCAGGCGGTTTCACAAGACATTTTCAAGCAATTGCCGACAGAACAACAAGAATCTTTCTCTAGTGTTCCGCAAAGCTATGAGGATAGTTTAGCGACAGTTGGTGCACTATTGTTTGTTGGCAGCTTCCTAGGTCTAGTTTTCCTAGCGGCAACAGGTAGTATTATTTACTTCAAAATTTTAACTGAAGCAGAGGAAGACCAGGCGAAATATGCCATTTTAAATAAAATCGGAGTGAATAGTAAGCAAATCTTAAAGACAGTGGCTGGACAGGTGGCTGTTATCTTTAGCGCACCACTTATCGTGGGTATTGTGCATAGTGCATTTGCGTTACTAGCATTTTCACAGTTGTTTGGTATGAATATTACGAAGCCAGTAATACTGTGGATGGTTGCATACTCAGCTATTTACTTTATTTATTATATCTTTACCGTACGTGCATTTTATAAAATTGTAAGACAGGGGAATTAATATGAAAAAAATATTTTTAGGAATAGGTGCATTGTTTATCCTATTTGTAGCAGGATTGGTTGTATTGATGACTGTAGACTTTAACCGTTTAAATAAAGACACATACTATGTCCATATTACGGCTGATGGAGAGGTGGAAGAATATAAGGCAAATAGCGGAGAAATCTTTAAAATGTATTGGTATGAGCTACCTACTTACAATAAAAATGGAGAAGAACAAACATTAAAGTTCTCCGCTCAGAAAAATTTACGCCATGATGCCTATTTAAAGCTATATGTAAAAAAAGAAACGGAAGTCACTTCCTATGATGAAGTGAAATTCCATGAGCTACCTACTAAGGTGCAGGATTTAATGAAATAACAAAGAGGAGCAGCCACTAGGACTGCTCCATTTTTAGATAGATAGTAACGGTTGTACCTTTTCCTTCATCTGAGGTTATAGTAACAGTTCCGCCGTGGGCCTCAATAATATCCCTAGCAATAGCTGTGCCTAAACCAGTGCCAGTTGTTTGTTCTGTATTTGTACCTCGGTAGTAGCGTTCGAAAATATGCTCTAAATCTGCTGCTGCTATCCCTTTGCCATTATCAAAAATCGTTATAGAATTCTCATCCACAGACACATGAACAGTTACATCTGAACCATTATGAAGTAGAGCGTTGTGTAAAAAGTTCATGATAGCTCTGCGCATAAAATGCTCATCAATTTGATGCTGGCTGTTATTTGAGGCTGCCTCAAAATCAATATTGGCAAGCTCATATTGTGGAGTATTTAATGTATCAATCACAATCTCCCGAATAAACGACACCATGTCAACTTCCCTTAGAGTGAGCGGCAGCTGCTGATGTCTTAAGCGCATCGTTAAATTTAAATCATCTAGCAAATCTTGCATGTGCAATGACTGTTTCTCAATGATTTGAGCATATTCAGCTTGTTCTTGAGGAGCTAGTGTTTCATCATCTAATAGCTCTGCATAACCACGAATAGAGGCAAGAGGCGTTTTCATATCGTGTGAGACATTGCTAATCCATTCTTCACGCATCAATTCTAGTCGCTTGCGTTCCTGCTCGTGTGCAGCTAGTTCTCTTGATACCTCGTTTAAATTTTCAAAAACAGGTTTATACACACCGCCAGGCATTTTAACAGTTTGATGCTCATGATTTTTTAAATGACGAATACGCTCTATCATTGCATATAGTGGCTTAGTTAATGTACGACCAAAAAGCCAGCCAACCAATGTAGCGACTATTAAATCAGCAATAACAATAAATAAACCAAATTTTCCAATGAACTGTAAAAACGATGTACCAGAAACATGCATAACAAATCTTGTAACACCACTATCCTTAATACCAATGAGATAATTTACATCATCCTTACTGCCAACATAAACAGTAGTATCAGCATCAAATTCCTTATATTTATATACTTGAATTAAATCTATAGGTGCATAGTGTGAAAGAGCTTTCTCTGGTGCGAATTGGGAATCGATAACTTGACCATTCACATCAAGTAACTGAATCCAAGCATTTCGCTGATGCAAGTGTTCAAGTCCTTCTTTACTTATTGAAGGTTTTTCATTACTTATATCAATATATTTTTGGAAATCCCGTACAAAGCTTTCTTCTGTAGATGGAACAAAGCTATCATTTTCATTTGCTAGCCGATAAATGAGGAGCCCAATAAGAATAGCAGTATTGACAAAAATAACGATGATGACAATAGATAGTACGGAAAGGAGGAAGCGTGCTGTTAATTTCCATCTCATCCTTGTGCCTCTTTTGGTATAACGAATTTATAACCAAGTCCCTTTACAGTGGTGATGAACATAGGTTTAGAGGCATCTTGCTCAATTTTCTCGCGTAGACGTCGAATATGCACCATTACAGTATTATCAGAGCCGAAAAAATCCTCTCCCCACACACGTTCAAAAAGCGTCTCTTTACTTAAAATTCGATTAGGATTATGCATAAAGCATGCCATTAAGCCAATTTCCTTAGCCGTTAATTCCAATAAGACTTCATCCTTGTGTACTTCAGTTTCATCAACATTTAGCTGGAATGGTCCAACCTGTAATGCTTTTTCGGCAATACTCGGTGTTGTCTCCTGTGTTTGGTAGCCGGCTCTACGTAATTGTGCCTTAACGCGATAGGCAACCTCCTTTGGACTAAAGGGCTTTGTAATATAATCATCGCCCCCAATGGCCAACCCCAAGATTTTATCTATTTCCTCATTTTTCGCTGACATAAAAAGGACTGGGATATGCGATACTTCTCGAATCCGTCTACATAAATCATAGCCCTCACCATCTGGAAGCATGACATCGAGTAGCACAATATTTGGTTGCGTCTGCTGAAAGCTCTTCCATGCTTCCTGAATAGTGCCTGCGGTATGAATTTGCTTATAGCCCTCCTTTTGCAGACTGACTTTTAGCAGATTGGCTAAATCAGCCTCATCGTCCACTACTAAAATGGTTGGTTCTTGCATGGGGACACACCCTTTCATTTTATTTTGATAATCATCTTAGAGATTTAAGGATAGCGTATAGTCTTAATTTTTGAAAGCCGAACAATGATTAACGAATCATTAAGTTTACAGTACGCTCATTTATGAAAATTATTATAAAAGAAATTGTCTAAAAAGTTGAGAGTTTTAGTACTTTGGCTTCGATATAGTTAGTGAAAAAGCTTTTTCAAAAGATTTATAGGAAGGCGAAATGATGAGATGCACTGCTAAAAATTTCATTAGCCGTTTACAAAATAAAAAAGAAGATGCACTTGATTATGTGATAGAGCATTATTCTAGTTTCGTGAATGCAATAGCTTATAAAATTCTTTCAAACATCAATAAAGATGCTATTGAAGAATGTGTGAATGATGTGTTTTTAGCTATTTGGCAAAATGCTAAACAATTTGAAGGTCAGCCTGAAGATTTTAAAAAATGGATAGGTATGCTAACAAAATATAAAGCGATAGATATTTTTCGTAAGCTTGAAAAACAACAAGCACGAGAAAAGGGAGATGAGGAACTTTCACGAAAGCCTGATATAAAAGAGACAGAGCAGGAATTTCTAAAAAAGGAGCGACGAAATGATTTATTATTCGCAATTAGCTGCTTAGAAAGTGTAGATTGAGATATTTTTATGATGAAGTATTTTTTACAGCTGACTAATACTGAGATAGCAGAGACACTTCATTTATCAAAGGCAGCTGTAGAAAACCGGCTATACCGAGGGAAGAAAAAGCTAGCTACATCAATAAAGCTAAGGGAGGTATTTATATGACAAAAAGCTATAAAGACTGGTTAAGTTTAGATATTGAAAATATAGAACCACTAGAATTGTCATCACAGCAAAAGGTAAAACTAAAGCAAAGGGTTCTTAAGCAAACAGGTAAAAAGCGTGTACCAAAATGGGTACGTCATTTATCAGCTGCGGCAATCATTGGCATCGGCACTGTAACAACTGTAACAACTGCTTTTCCTACTCTAGCTTCACAAATTCCTTTTATGAAAAACATTGCTAGCTATTTTAATAATAAAGACACAATGTTCGAAAATTTCGATAATTACGCTACAGAGATTGGTCAGGTTCAAACTAGCAACGGCATATCAATGATGATCGAAAATGCAGTTTTTGATGGTACTTCCCTCACGATTTCTTTTGCTCTGGAGAGTGATACAGATTTGGGGTCCCATCCATTTATTCAAGGTAATTTTATTGATATAAAAGGCTCTGAGGCTATGGGAGGAGGAAGTCGACTAGAAAAAATAAGTGATAATAAATATGTTGGGCTAGCAAATGTCACACCCTATTTTGATAAAGAAGCACCAGAGGAAGTAGAGGTAAGCTGGATGCCACAGGCTTTTTTTAATGTAAATGCAGATAAAAAGGTAAAGGGGGATTGGGCCTTTCAATTTAAAGTCTCAAGGCTTGCAGGTGAGCTGCAGTTATTAAATGAAACTGTTACTAACTATGATGTCACTGCTAGATTTACAGCCCTTGGAAAAAATGATATGTCCACGATTATTCATTATGAATATGAAATTGATAAAGAACTGCTGAAAAAATGGCCAGAAGTGACGGTTCAATTTGATGAGCTACAAGATGGTGCTGGGAATAAGTATACAGTGCATGGAAATGGCTCAACAAGTCGTGATAAGGGTATTTCCTACAAATCCAGTGCTACTATCCAGGCTATTGACTCATCCGCTAAGTCCATTACATTTGTTCCAGTGATCTATTTCTCCTTGGGTTCTGGAAAAGGTATGGAAATAAAGGAGATGGACCCTGTCACACTTCCAATAAATTAATTATTAATGAAAGAAATAAAGGTCTTTGTGCACTTTTAAAGCACAAAGGCCTTTTGAAACTTTTACAGAGTTTAAATCGTAAAGAGAGTATCAAGTAACTAGGAGGGAAAGCAAGTGTTTAAAAAAATAGCAGCAGATGCACTAGGATTGTCGGATATTGGCGTAGTTGTGCCTCGTGACGATTATGATAAAACGGATGCAGATGATTTTATTTTGCATGAAATAGACGAGAAAATTTATTTTTTAATTAAAACGAAGGCAGACGAGTATTGCTTCACCAATCGAGCGATTATTCATGTTGATGGTGAAAGCGCCATGAGCAAGAAGCGATTACTGCGCCGTTATGATTATTCTATGTATTCTATTACAGAAGTTTTTCTCGAAACAGCAGGAACAATTGATCTTGATGTCGAAATTAAGTTTACAATAGGTAATTCTCCATTATCCATCGACATTCATAAACGTTTTATTGATGATATTAAAGACTTATATAAAGCGTTACATGCAATCAGCTATGAACAAAAGCAAAATGCCTATAAGTTAGAGGCAGCAGAAAAAAGCTTACAGATTGCTTCCTCATCCATTGGGCGAATCGGAAATGATAATGTCACTCCTTCTACATCATTCGAGGAAATTACACGTTTTGCAAATAGCTGGATGATTGATCATAAGGACAAATATAAAAAAGAAGATTTTTCACACGTTTATGATCTATATATGAACAATTAAGGAAGAATAGCTCTCTGCAATTTGTGGAGAGCGTTTTTAACATAAATACATAAAATCAAACTAGGAGCGTGACGAAGAATGACAAACGAATTGCATGTGCTAGAAAAAGAAGCAGGAATAGAAAATGAAAATTTTGAACAGCCGCCGCAAGCCGTCGAAACATTATTCGTAAATGAGTTTATAGATGGTATTTTAGACCCTGCACAGAAAATGCTTGGACCTGTTAAAGATGGTGGAACGATTATTGCTAATACAACACCCGGTTGCTGGGGACCTATGCTGACTCCTACAATTCGCGGGGGACATGAAGTGACAAAACCTGTATTTGTAGAAGGAGCAGAGGTAGGAGATGCCATTGTCATTAAAATTAAATCCATTCAGGTGACTTCATTGGCAACAGCATCTGGACATGATGAGGTGATTAACGATCGATTTATTGGTGACCCGTTCGTCTCTGTAAAATGTCCAGGCTGTGGAAAACTTCATCCGAGCACTATCGTTAAGGGAATCGGTCAGCATGCCATACGCTGTTCCACATGTAATACAGAAACGGCACCTTTTAAAATGATCAATGGCTACACGATGGCATTTGATCATAAGGGGAATGTTGGAGTCACTGTTGGTCGAGAAGGAGCACGTCGTATTGCACTGGATGCGAAAAATTATATGCGCACACCTGAGAATTCTATACAAAATCCGGTGGTAGCATTAGCGCCAAGTGATTTAATCGGGGTGATGGCTAGAATGCGTCCATTTTTAGGACAACTAGGTACTACGCCATCCAAGGCTATGCCAGACTCTCATAATGCAGGTGACTTTGGTTCATTTTTAATTGGGGCACCGCATGAATATGCCTTTACACAAGAGGAATTGGATAAACATCGTACAGATGGGCATATGGATATAAGCCGTGTTCGTGAGGGGGCAACTATTATTTGTCCAGTTAAGGTTCCTGGAGGTGGTGTTTATATTGGTGATATGCACGCCATGCAAGGTGATGGTGAAATTGCAGGACATACTACAGATGTTGCTGGTATCGTTCAACTTCAGGTCAGTGTATTGAAAAAAACTGCGTTGGAAGGTCCAATTTTATTGCCGAATACTGAAGATCTGCCTTATACAGCAAAACCTTTTACAAAGGAAGAAAAACGTCGTGCTCGTGAGCTTGCAGAGGAATTTGGCGTTAAACAGGTGGAGGAGGCATTCCCTGTATCAGTTATTGGCTCTGGAACATCATTAAATGAGGCAACAAATAATGCATTAAGTCGTGCAGCAAAGCTCTTTGAGATGAGTGAGCCAGAGGTGATGAACAGAGCAACCATTACAGGTTCCATTGAAATTGGTCGTCATCCTGGAGTGGTAACAGCAACCTTCCAAGTACCGAAAACGGTACTGAAAAAAGCACGAATTTATAAACCAGTGAAAAAACAATATGATTAATCGATAAAAATAAGCACAAAAGCAAACTATGAAAATTATTTCTGGTTTGCTTTTTTGGGTTGCAAAGATTTTTGTCTAAAAATCGACAAATAAAAATTGTTTTCTATTGATTAGTTGCTATAATAGAACAAGCTCTAAATAGCTAAAAGATTGTTATAGTTCTATTAGAATTCTTACATAGAAATGATGGTGACACATGGCAGACTTTGTGCGTTTACAAGAAAAAAGAGAAAAAACAAATAGTATTAAAGCATATATCAATAAAATGAGGGGCGGAGGGCATGCACCTTCAAGAACAAATTTTGCTGACGCTCTCACAGGTGCGGTCGGAGGATTAATATGTATTTTTGTACTACTGTGGCTGACTAATTACACAGGGACACCCTGGCTAATGGCTTCACTTGGAGGAAGCTGTGTCCTCGTATTTATCGTTTGGAATGCACCATTGTCTCAGCCGCGAAATATTATCGGAGGGCATTTTATTTCTGCCTTTATCGGTTTATCTATATATTCTCTTCTAGGAACAAGTATTATTTCCATTAGCATTGGTGTAGGGTTAACGATTTTCTTAATGGCGATTACAGGAATTATTCATCCACCAGCAGGAGCGAATCCTATTATTATTATTTTAGGAGGCTATGGATGGAGCTATTTGGTGATGCCTGTACTAATAGGTGCATTAATTATTGTCTTTTTTGGTATAGTGATTAATAATTTACGTGAAACACGACAATATCCTTCATTCTGGTAAAGTTTGTGTAACCCATATTTGTTACAGAGTTATTAAAAATTTGACAGATTTTTTTGTAACTATTTAAATGGTTGCTCGTCTACTGTTATGAGAAGGTCAATTTCTCGATTATATTAGTGAATTATACATGACTTTCCTAAGTTGTATATTATGCTGCTAGCACTGTCTAGCATAGGCACTGAGTGAATTGTGACAATACAAATGGGCTACCAACTTATAAGTAATTGCCCAATGAACTCATTTGCCAATCTTTTTCAGGAAAATTAAATTTATAACCCATCTATTAGAAGTTACTATCTAATAGATGGGTTCATGTTGTTGAAATACTATTATGTCAATGAAATCAAGGTGACAAATTAAAAAGTATAGCCCTTTTTCAAAACGAG